>CAZRIC010000157.1:0-3394 GCA_964600095.1 uncultured Muribaculaceae bacterium | reverse complement strand
ACCAACGTTATTAGCGATTAATGAAGCAGTAAATAATTATCAAAGATATGATTCTAATTTTACTCTTTCAGATACCTTTAAAGTCGTAATGCCAGATGTAAGTTTTAATTTGGATTATTCTAATGAAGTTATGAATTCCTCAGCCAATGAATCAGATAATGGACTATCTCAGATTTTAGCAGGACAAACGGACTTTCAAGAAATTTTAAAAATTTTACAACGCGTAACCGAAAATAATCTTCCAGAAGGATATGCCTCTATCTCTGAGTATGAACAAGCATTTATTAGAGAATTAATTAGTAGTGGAAAAATTAATGAGATTACAAATGGAGAATTATTTACTTTAGTTAATGCTCATCCTACTATGTTAGCAGAATTGGTAGGAACCGAGAAATTAAATGATTTATTTGTTAAAAATTTACAAAAGAATTATAAAATGTTAATTCCTTTACTAAAAAGTTTGACAGCAGATCAAATAAATACATTATTTTCTAATGAGTCACTGAAAAGTACTTTAAATTCTTTGTCACCAGAAACATTAGGACAAATAATTCAAATTTTTGATAAAAGTTATAATGCTTCTTGGTTATCTATAAGGGGCATGGTTGATAGAATTTCGACTATGAATGTAGAAGAATTTACTCAATTTACAAATAAGAGTGGCTATTCCATAAAAAGTAATTTAGAATTGGCTTTGCAAAGTGATATATCAAAAAATAATTATGTACAACTTTTAGATATTATCATTGCTAAATTTTATACAAAAGAATTGATTTTAACCAATCCAAGTTATAAAAATGATGTAGAGCGCTTTATAATGGATTCTTATATGCTTTTTGGAAGGGAAGATGTCTCTGATATTAATAGTAGACTAAGTTCTATTGATACTTTAAAAGATGAAGTAAAAAATACAATTACTACGGCAGTATTGGAACATTCTGAAATAGAAGTGGAAGAAAAATATGGTTTTCTTAAGGTTCCAGTATCAAAAGAATATAAATATTATGATTTAGTTTATGAAATTGATGGTGTTGAACATACTTTAACACAAAGTACTTTTTCTGGTGAAATATCTTTAAATTCTCTTTTGGATAATTCTAGTGTTTTAGAAGCTTTATTGAATGGAAATTTGAAAATAAAAAGATTAATTCCTAACATAGTAAAATCAACGTTAACATTAACAGAAGCACAAGGAATGGAAAAAGGTCTTAATGAAGTTACTCTTCTAATTGATGGTAGAGAAGAAAAAATTGTATTAAATATGAGATACAGCGAGGTAGATGCATCATGGAATTTTAAAGATGCTAAAAGTGTGGAAATAATAAATATTCATCCAATAGGAACCTTTAATGTAGATATTACTGATAATCAAGCAATTTATAAAGTTGTCTATGAAGTAGATGGAAAACAATTTGTATCTTATCAAACTATATCACAAAGAGGTTCTTCTAATGCTTTAGATTTAGATAGTTTTATAGTGAATAATAATCTTTTTGGTGTTAAAATATTAGATGTATCTACAGTTAATTTATCAGATATTAGTTCAATTTTTCCAACAATAGATAGATATAGTACTAGCAATAGTATTTATACAGAGTCAAAATATGGTGGAAATCAAAGTGATGTTCGAATATTGACAGAGCAATTTTTAAAGGGAGAAAGTCTATCTCAGATTGATTCTCAAAAAGCGCAGATTTTAATTTCTTTAATTGATAAGTATTTTCCAAATACAACAGATATTCAAAAGGTTAATATAGCGACAATATATGAACACGGTGGATGTGCTTATATGGCTGTTGCTAATGCATTTGCCACTTATATGGGGTCTTTAGAAGGTGGAACAACAATTTTTAACAATTTATTTGGTTATGATTTAGTAATTCAAGATTCTTATAATGTGGAAGGGATAGCGTTTGATATTTGCTTAAGATATTTAGCAGGAAAATACAATAATGATATTAATGCTATTGATTTTAAAAAATATGAAAATGATGAAAACTCTGTTGGGATAAGTCCTATTTTATTTGAATCAATCGTCGTGGATTATTTTAAAGAACATGGTATTACAGTAGACGCTAATGTACTTTCTCACGCAAACGGTTTTTCTCTTACATCAGATTTAATGGCAATGATATTGAATTCCCAAAATAGTTTCCACATCTTATCAGCAAGCCATTTTGATATGGAACTAATACTTGGTCAACAAATAGAAAATTCACAGGATGGGGCTTTAGCAAATTCTACTTCTCAAGGATCTGTAAAGAAAAACGTTGGTGGTCATGCTATGTTAGTAACTGGGTTAGATGAAAAATTAAATTTACTAGTATCCTCTTGGAGTAGAAAATATAAATTTTTGGCGGATAGTTTACAACAATATAAAACAGAACAGGTATCTCCTAATGCTTCAATATGGAATATTAAATTTTCAATTCCTACAGAACAGTAGATAAAAGAAAGGAATGATTATATGAATTATATTTATGTTCCAGACTCTTATAATCTCTCTATGATAGAAACTAAATTTCAAAATGAAGATGAATTTCTTTCTATGCAAGTTTTATATAGAAAAAATTTAGAATTTTTATTTCGAAAATTTATAGATTTTCAAAAAATAGATGAGTATATTCAAAAAAAACAATTAGTGATTCCTAAGGTAGAGGATAAAGATTATAATTTTTATCATAAATACTCTAATCTTGGAAGTGATTATGTGTTTTTAAGAAATAATTTTCACGTTGAAAATCTAACACCAGAAGAAATTGCGTTATTGAAGCAATCTAGTACTGCTGATAATATAGATTTTATAAGGACGACTTTAGGTAGAGTTATTTTTGAAGAAGGGGATGCAACTTTTTTCGGAAATCCATCTCCTAGTACAGAAGTAAAAAGTAAAAGTGTTGTTTTTGAATTTGCTTATGATCAGACAAAATGTGTGGATATACCTCAATTAAAAGCAATTGAAGAAATAATGAAAGAGGTTTTTTCACAAATAGAAGACAATATGAAAAGGAGTTTTAATTTACCAGTATCTTTTCTAGTTTATAAATCAATTCCAGATTTATATTATAGAGAAAATCAAAGTGTAGCAATCATTTAAAAATAGTTTTGAAAAATGATTGACAAACAATTCTTAACGTGTTATATTATTAATGCATTTTAATTGGGATTTGCTTCGGCAAATCTTTAATTAGGGTAAAAATGAAACACCTGGAAGTGTGTAAAGAAAGGAGATATTTATGCCAACTATAAATCAATTAGTTAGAAAAAACAGAACTAAGAAAACAAGAAAGAGTAAATCACCAGTGTTAAATATTGGATTTAACAGCAAAGATAAAAAACAAACAAATCAATGTTCTCCACAAAAACGTGGTGTATGTACTCGTGTTGGTACTAT
>CAZRIC010000156.1:0-3397 GCA_964600095.1 uncultured Muribaculaceae bacterium | reverse complement strand
TAAAAATGCAGATACCTATTCTGCAAGGCCATGATATTCAGAACATCAAACTGGATTAGCGATGGATTTAGGTACCTCTTCTAATCCTAATATTAATGATTTTGAAAAATCTAAAGAATTTGAATGGATGAAAAAAAATGCGCATAAATATGGATTTATTTTAAGATATCCAGAAAACAAAGAATATATTACTGGATATATGTATGAACCTTGGCATTATCGTTATGTTGGAATAGAAGCTGCTACTTATATTTATGAACACAATATTACTTATGAAGAATATTATGAATATTTTATAAAATAAAGAAGATTCAATGAATCTTCTTTTCTATTACTTTATGAATATCTGTTTCTTGATATTGAAATCCATTAATATAACGATCTAAATCATTTACAAGATTTCCTATTAACTGATTTCTATCAATTTGATATCCTTCTATCTTCTCTTTTATTTCTGTAAGTGCAAACTCTACTTCTTGTAACAATTCTTGATTCTCTAATATCTTTTCTTGATTATTTTGTCTTTTATTATCTAAATTTTCTAATTCGCTAGATAAATTATCGATAGATAAATCTACGTTACCTTTATATCTAAATGTTAACGATAGAAACTCTTTAGCTACATGCCGAAATTCTACAATAGACATCATTCCATCAATTACAAAAAAACTTCCTAACAATTGAGAAACGGATAAAGAAAAAGTATCTAATTGAAAAAAACTTTCAAATCCTTTTATCCCTAACAAAATGAATAAAAAAGAAGCGCTAACTTTCATCCCAAAGAAAAAAGCTTTTTTTAAATAATCCTTTAGATAAGACTTTCTATTTTGAAGATAATACTTTCTCTTTTTCTCTCTATTTAAAGAACTACCGATTCTTTCTTTCCTTCTTTGATAATCTTTATCTAACCTTTCTCTTCGATTATTAGAATCTATTATCTCTCTTTTTTTAGAATTTAATACGTCTTCTTTTTCTTTCTCCTTTTCTATTGCCTCTAAATACCTATCCACTATACCACCTACATATTATATCATTGTAACATATTTTTAATAAAAGAAAAAAGCCCATTTGAGCTTTCTTCTTTTGTTATTTACTACCCTTTTTAACATTAGAAGTTGATTTAAATTTACTAGATTCTGTTAAAGTACTAAACTCATTTCTTTTCACAGTAGGACTTAAACCTGGTTGAAGTGTAACTTTCGTTTCTTGTCTACTTCTATTATTCGTATTTGTATTTTGCTTTGCTTCAGCCATCAACAATCACCACTTTTCTATACTGCTACTATTAAAATAACAATTCCAAATACAACAATCAGTGCTAAAAAAACATATATAAATATTAAAGATGTTATAAGAGATTTTAATCTCTTATTATTACAACTTTCTAAGCTCTTATAAATATTATCATTATCTAAAATTTTTTGATCTATAAACCGTTCTTCACTTTTATATTCATCTATATGATTGTTAATATAATCCAAAAGTTCTATTCCAGACCTAGTATACTGTCTTTTATAAAACCAATGAGCAATAATTGCAAATAATAAACTGCATAATAATATTACAGCTAAAATACAACCAAAAATAACAATTAAATAATCTACCTGTTTTAGTCTATCTAAAAGTTCAAATATTAAACTCATAACAGCTACTAACAAGATTGATATACAAGTAATAATAATTCCTGCTGTTTTATATATCCTTTCTTCTCTTTCTTTTTCCATAGAAAGAGTATTGCTAGAATATTCAGCTACGCCCTTTTTTATTTGGATTATTACTTCCTTATCTAATTCTTTATTTTCATTATTTTCTTCTAAAACTTCTTCCCTTGTATCTTTTCTCTTTTCCAAAAAAACACCCCTAACTATTTTCGTCAATGTCAAAATTTAATAATTCCATACAAATGCTTTCATACAAATCTTGTTCATGGCGTATTGTATCTATTAAAAACATTTTATCTTTTTCATATTCCTTTAATCCTCTTATATAATATGGTTTATCATCATCTAATACAATAAATGGCATAATATTATTTTTTAAACATTCTTTAAACATAATAATTCTTCCAACTCGACCATTGCCATCTCCAAACGGATGAATACATTCAAATTTATAATGGAAATCAATGATATCTTCTAATGTAACTATTTCTTTTGAAGTATATTTTTGAAGTAATTTATCTATTTCATTTTCTACCTGTTCTGGAGATGTTGTTTTAATAATATTAATAAGTCCAATCATATTAGGAACAACTTTAAAGCCACCTACATTATATCTAGGATTCTCTTCATCACTAGTATTTCTTTTTAAAATACTATTCATTTCAATAAGCATTTCTTTTGATATTTTTTCATCAATATGATCAAGCATATAGTCAAATAATCTAAAATGATTTTTTGATTCCATTAAATCATCTAATTTGATTGCCTCTGTTGTTTTAGAAATAAATGAAGAAGTAGTAAAAATATCTTCCGTTTGATCACTTGTCAATTTACTACCTTCAATTTTGTTAGAGTTATAAGAAAAATTCACTTGGGAATAATGATAAATATTGCCTTTAAATTTTGAACTTTTTTGTTTTATCAATTCCTCTTTGATTCTATTTATATCCACTTGTCATCATTCCTTCTACATAATTATTATAGCATAAGTAAATCTATTTAGTAGGTCTTTTCATATAATATCTAGAATCCGTCTCTTCTATTATAACAAATCCTAATTTCTTATATAACCTAATCGCATTCTTATTTTTTTTATAAACCCATAAATAAACAATAGGATTATTCTTTAATATATTTTTTAGGATTTCTGATCCTATTCCTTTTCCTCTGTACTCTTCTTCTAAGTAAATTTCATCTACTAATATTCCATCTTCATTAGATTCTAATAATAGACAACCCACTAACTTATCATTTATCATAATACTTTGATAGTTCATAATATTACTATTTTCTACATATGCTTTTATTCTTTCTATTTCCTCTTCTTCTAAATCATCTGCATAATCTAAAATACTACTTAATTTATATTCTTTTAACTTTTCTTTATCTTTTTCTTTACTATTTTCCAAGATATAATTTATCCTAGGAATATCAATACTATATAATTTCTCTTGTTCATTTAATTTTCCTATATATTGAAATCCAAATTTTTCATAATAATTAGACAGTTCTGTCTTTAAATAAACCTTATCATAACCTAGTTTTTTAGCTTCCTTTAAAATAGCTTGATTTAGGATTTTAGAATAGCCATTCCCTCTATATTCCTCTTTCACATACATAGTAGCATACCAAGGTGTTAAATCTTTACATTCTTCCCCATCTTCTTGAAATAAGGAAATAAAACCAATCAAGTTCTCATCTTCTAATAATATTAATACAGACAATATTTTTTTATT
>CAZRIC010000155.1:0-3410 GCA_964600095.1 uncultured Muribaculaceae bacterium | reverse complement strand
ATGCTAAATTAGATGTAAAAAAAGTAGTTAATCCCTCTTCCATACGATATTGAAGTAAAGGACATAAAATCTCATCACGATTCCATGCAGTTACATTTTCAGCACCAATATCATCTATCAATAAAAGAGGAACTTTTTTCACATATTCATATTTTTCTTTAAAATCATCATAAAAAGCTTGTCTTAAAAATTCAGGCCAAAATAAAATAGCACTTCTATATCCTTTTTTAGCAAGTTCATTAAATAATGCTGCTACTAAATAGGTTTTTCCACATCCAAAATTTCCAGATAAGTATAATCCTTTTGAATTAGAGTCTTCTGAATAATTTTTTAAAAATTCACCAAGCCACAAAATCACTTCAAATCTACTTTTATCATTTTTATAAATATTTTCCATACTAGCATCTTGCAAAGTACTTGGAGTATTAAAATATTTTATATTTTTTAAATATCTTGTATTTTTTTCCACTTTGTCTTGATAACGACAACTTTTATATTCAAAATCTAAATGACCTTGACGTACCGTAGGAAAATAAACATGTCCTCGAATCCTATTTTGACAGTCTCGAATATTTTTACATTCCAAACAATGACTATATTCTGAAGTTGCTTCCTCTAAAAGAGAAGTATAATTCTTTAACTCTTTTTTAGGCAATTTTGTCTTCTTAGTAATTTCTTTAAATACTGGATTTTTTAAAGCTTCTTCATATTCTTTATCTAAGTCAATTTTTACAAACTCTTTTTGATTTAACTCTTTTTCTAAAGCATTCATTTCATCACTATCCTTTTAGCATTTTCTCTAAAGCCTCTATTTCTTCTGTTGTTGCTTCATCTGTTTGTACATCCTTGTGAAACCAATCAGGCTTTTTATCTTGCTTTACTACCTTTTTAGTAGTAATAGATTTTTTCTTCTTATATTCTTCTTCAGCAATGTTCATAGCATCCTCTACTGTTTCAATATTACTCTTTTTCCACTGCGCTGCTATCGTTTCAACAAAACTTTTCGTTAGCTTATTATTATTAATTCTAAGTACATAATCTATTAAAACATTTACAACCCCTGCTTTTAAATCTAAATCTAATAAAAGATAAGAAATAATATTTAAATCACTATTAGTAGGAGAACCTGTTTTATACTTACTACAAATAAAATCATAAGGACTAGTCGTTTCAAAAAGATGAATCATCTGCATTCTCTTTGAAACACCATCTTTAGTAGAACGTAAATACTCTGGTTGATTTTTATAAATTAAGCTTGGAAGTTTTCCAAAATTTTCAAATTGATAGTACTTACTAGCAAGTTCTCTTAATTTAGCTTTATCAATTGTATGCTTTTCACTAATAGAGTTTCTAATCAATTCCACCATAGCTTCATTATCATAATTATAAATAGAAGAAATCTTTATTAAAAAAGAACGTACTTCTTTCGTTACACTTCTCGGGTTCAACATTTCTTCTGGAATAAAACTTAAAATCGTATTAATATCTATTTTAGAAATGATTTCTAGTGGTCGTGTTGATTTATTTCTTAAATTATAAATCTCTATATTCCGTAAAGAAGAATTAGTCCAAGAAAATATATCACTAAACTTCGCTGTAACATCTTCATAATTTTTTAAATTCATACTAGGTATCTTAAAAAATTCTACTCTTCTTTCATATTCTATTGGTCCTAAAGCATTAAATAACGCAGTTCCTAAAATAGGATTATTTAGAAATTCTTTCGCACTCATAGGAGAATATAATTCATAAATAAAACTATTTACACTTCCCTTTTTCACATAAGTTTTTAATAGTCCAATGCCTTCTAATTTTAATCTAGCATCCATCATTTCTTGAACAGTAATCATCATCGTATTTAAAAGTGTATTATGCGTAAATTCTGTTGAAATAAGTTCTAAATGATCTAAATAAGTCCATAGTGTATTGTAAAGATTAATTGCAAGCGCTCCAATAAGGGGTTCATATAAACTTACCAATATTTTTCTATCATCTTGTAAAACAGTTCTATTTACAACGATAAGAACATCTGCTGGCAAAACTTGATTCATAATCTTCACCTCTAAATTCATTATATCATGATTTTAAAAATTCTATACGATAAAAAGAAAAAAACTAAGTTTTCCTTAGTTTTATTTCATAATAATACAAATAATAAAGAAAGCAACTCCTAAACAAAATGTTAGACGAGTAATAAATAATTCGCCGCCTCTTTCTTTACGATTACTAAATAAATCGCTATTACTACCACTCATAATATCAGCAGCGCTCTCTGCTTTTCCACTTTGTAATAATACTATGGCAATTAAGAGAATGGATATAATAATTAATAATACTTGCATCCCAATTACCTCCTTCAACTACCTAATAATTTATCATATTTAGATAAATAAATCAATATCTAGTCTTTCTTTAATATTGTGATTGTTTTTTCTTCAAACGTAATACTTTTTAATATTTTTCTCATTTCATTTATGGTAAGATCATCAATCCAACCATATAAATCATAAAGAACACTACCTAATTTTAAAATGTCATTATTGATTGTAGAAGAAATAGAATAAACACTATCACTCTGATAGATGCAACCACTCTTCATTGTTTTCTTTTTACGATTGAATTCTGTTTCTGTTATTTTTTTCTTAGAGATTTCCTTATCCATAGCTTCAATAACATAATCTGGATTTTTAGATTCCATATTTACAACACATAAAATGTGATTTTCTGCATCAATTACATCAACTCCAAAACCTCCAGTAATCATATTTTCTTTTTTTAACTTTTCCCTTAATAAAGAAGTAGAATCTAATTTTAAATTAAAATAAATGAAGAGATAATCCTTTAATTTATTAATATCGAAATCTCCCACTTTAATTTTATAAGCAACAGCAATTTTAGGAATTTCAACATCAAAAGGAACAATTTCTTTTTCCTTTAAAACTGTATCTGGTTCCTCTATTTCTTTTAAAATAATTTTATCCTGTACTTGATAATTCTTTTTTTCTTGATTTTTTCTAACAATATCTATTGTTTTTAAAGCATCTACATTTCCAACTACTGTTAAAAACATATTAGATGGATGATAAAAAGTATTATAACAAGTATATAAATCTTCTTTTGTTATTTTAGAAATACTCTCAATAGTGCCAGCAATAGGATATTTTAAAGGATGCTGATGAAAAGAATTACAAAGAACTGTTTCAAAAAGACGCCAATAAGGAATATCATCATACATTTTTATCTCTTGTTCTATAATTCCTTTTTCTTTTTCTACATTTTCATCTGTAAAATAAGGAGACTGAACAAAATCTAATAAGTAATTTAAATTTTCTTCAAAAGCATCTGGACCATTAAATAAATAACTTGTACGAATATAGGAAGTTCCAGCATTAGAATCTGCCCCATTTTTA
>CAZRIC010000154.1:0-3425 GCA_964600095.1 uncultured Muribaculaceae bacterium | reverse complement strand
CGTTTACTTTACCATTTGCTTTAACAGCGCTCTTAATAACTACTAAACCTTTTTTAGGTCCTGGTATATTACCACTTATTAATATTACATTATTTTCAGTATCAACAGCAACAACTTCTAAGTTTTGAATAGTTACTGTAAGTGTTCCCATATGTCCAGCAAGTTTTTTACCTTTGAAAACACGCATTGGTCTCATTGTTCCCATTGAACCTGGTCTTCTATGATAATGTGAACCATGTCCCATAGGTCCTCTACTTTGTCCATGTCTTTTAATAACACCTTGGAAACCTTTTCCTTTTGAAGTTCCCGTTACATCAACAACCTCACCTGCTGTAAAGATGTCTGCTTTGACTTCTCCACCAACAGTATAATCATTGATATCTACACCTTTTATTTCTCTAAAGAAGCGCTTAGGTGTAGTATTTGCTTTTGCCGTATGTCCAGCAGAAGCCTTTGTCGCTAACTTTTCTCTCTTTGTATCGAATCCTAATTGAATTGCTTCATAACCATCATTTTCTATAGTCTTAATTTGTGTTACGATATTTGGTTCAACTTCAACAACAGTTACAGGAATTAATTTACCAGATTCTGTAAATACTTGAGTCATTCCAATTTTACGACCTAAGATTCCTTTCATATACTATTTCCTCCTATTTAATAATTTTGATATCTACACCACTTGGTACTTCTAAATGAGTTAAAGCCTCAATAGTTTCCTTTGATGGATTGATAATATCAATAAGTCTTTTGTGTGTTCTTTTTTCAAATTGCTCACGTGAATCTTTATATTTGTGAACTGCTCTTAAAATAGTGATTTTTTCAACTTCAGTTGGTAGTGGAATTGGTCCACTTACTTCGCCACCATTTCTTTTCACAGTTTCAACGATTTTCGCACAAGCTTGGTCTAAACTTTTATGTTCAAACGCTTTTAATTTGATACGAACCTTTACTTTTGACATTTTGTGTCCTCCCTTCGCCTATATCTTGTATAGACTTGCTCCATGTAAAAACCTGAATTACCAGTTTATTTTTCTTACAACTTAACCTGGTGTATCAGCAACCTCACATATCTTTGCATGCCACACATACAAAAGTATACTAAAAAAGTGTTGAAAAATCAACACTTTTTTTCCATTTTCTTTATTTATTTTACTTTACTGCTTGAATTTGAGCATCAATTGACTCTTTTTCTTTTTGAAGCATAGAGATAATTGTTTCAACTTTATTTTTTCTAGATTCTAAGCTATCTAAATATTTTTGTTGATAAAGTAAAATCTCGTCTTGTTGCATAGCTTGCGCAACCATATCTTCAATAGAGGTTCCTTCTTGCGAAGAAACATTTAAATCAAGCGTATCTTCTTTCTTATTTTTCATTTTTTCTCCCTCTTTATTCTTATTTGTTTCTTCTGTTGTCTTTTTCTCAGTAGTATCTGAGGCTGCCTCTTCTTTTTCGAGTGGAGTAGGTTCCAAAACAGCTGCTTTTTCTAAAGCTTCTCTTTTTTTCCTCATATACTCCAAATATTGATTTACATCTTTTGGTTCATTTGTTTCCTGAACTTCTGAGGATTGTAGGGATGTTTCTATCCCACTTCCCAAGCTAGGAATTTCACTACTGGTTTCTTCTACAACGCCTAAATCTTCTATTTGCATATCACAACCACCTTTTTCTTTCTACCATCATACTACAAAAGTTACTTTTTTTCAATTCCTCTTAGTACTTTTTCTTCGCATTTTTGTTTTCTTTTTTACTTTTGGTTTTCCTTCTTGTACTTTTATTCTTTCTAAAGTCGCATTAAACTTATCATATTTCCCCAAGCCAAGACGTTTTTTTAATTGATCAAAATGTCTTGCTTCAAACTCTAGAAGTAAACCATTAATTTTTTCTAACTGATGTTGTGTAGGTGGAAACTCTTGAGCATTAATTTCTGATAATATACGATTAATTCTCCGATAAATTTTAAAATTATAGCGTTCAATTAAGTGCAAATACTCTTGGGCAGCAACTGTAAGTGGAGCACCATTTTCTAATTTTTTTTCTCCACCAGATGCTTCTTTTTTTATATGATGAAAAGTTAATGGATTTTCTTTCGTTATTCGAAAGTTCATCCAATCAAAATCTTCTATTGCATATTTGCTAACCATAAGTTTTAAAATTTTATTCATACTTTCACCTGAGAATCTATTTTAACAGATATTTTAAAAAACTCAACATATTTTTATAATAAGGTGATATTATGGCGAAATTCACTTCTAATATAGACGCAAGTACTTTCACCATCAGTGCATTTTTAATTGGGTATCTATTACTAGATGACCTAGATCCTGCTGAACAAAACTCCATTGGAAACTGGTTCATGATGATAGGACAAGTATTATGTACAAACTCAGCCCAACAACAAGTTCTTAACAATAAAAACGGTAACAACAATAATAATCCTATTATAGATGGCTACAATAGTACATTCAATTCTCTAAGAAAAAGCATTAACACAATTAATCAAGAATTAAATAAATATCCATAAAAAAGCTCTATAACAAAGTATAGAGCTTTATACCAATCCTTCTTGCTGAAGACTAATAAATTGATTTACTAAATCTAAATTATAAAGAATTCCTTTTCCGCCATCCTCTTTTTTCTTAGTACATAAAAGTAGTTCTTCAAATGCTTTATCTTTACTTTCCCCATGATGATAAACACGTGAAGAAATCATAGCATCATAACTATCTGCTATGCCGATTACTTGAACACCTAAACTAGGAATAATTCCCTTTGCATAACCACTACCATCCATTCTTTCATGATGGGACTCTATCATTTCTAAAATAGACTCTTCTAAAAAGTTATTCAAAACAGGGCGAGCTAAATCACCATGCATTTTAATAATAGAAAATTCTTGATCGGAAAGTTTATTCTTTTTTCCAACAATCTCCATTGGTATTTTAGATTTCCCTACATCGTGAAATAATGCAGCAATATAGATATCATCTATTTCCTTTTTAGGAAGTTGGGCTGCTGTTGCTAATTCTTTAGCGTATTTTCCAACGCGTAATAAATGTCCAAGCTTTTCTTCCTCACTCAACTCCACTACAATATTTAATTGTAAATAATACGAAAACTTCTTCAAATAATCTTCTAACTCGCTATATTTCTCCTCTTCAAAATTTTGAAACTCCGCTGGGGTTAAAATAGGAATATCTAAAGTTTCATATAAATAACGAAGTTCTTTAGGTAAGTCCTGTTTCTCATTTACTAATAATGGGCAACATAAATCATAAATATTCTCTTCTATATTTTTAACTGGAATACCAATTTTTTCCATATTTTCTTCATTTAATCGATAATGTCCTACCATAAGTTACTCCCTTCTAATATGCTAATATCATTATAGTATATGTATTTTTAGAAATCAAGAATTTAATTATTC
>CAZRIC010000153.1:0-3604 GCA_964600095.1 uncultured Muribaculaceae bacterium | reverse complement strand
TTAAAAATAATTCTTCCCCTAGATCATTATTAGTACTAGAAAAATTGTTATTACTTTTCTTTTCTTCCTTTTTCTCTTTTCCACACCCTGTTAATAGAATCACAAATACTAATATACCAATCCATATTTTTTTCATAAATTCTCCTTATACTTTCTTCCAAATCATTCGATTATCCATAAATTCATATTTTACTTTATCCTCTTCATATAAATAAGATAAATAAGATTTTATAGTACTTCCAATAAGCACATATTGACTAATATTCATCACTAATGCATAATGTTCAAACACTTTTTTGATTATTTCTTCTATTGTATTTTCTTGACAACTATTTAAAATAACTTCTAGGACTTCTTCTACTTTTTTTCTATTCACTTCTATTAAAGAAGAAATATCCTTTGTAGACTCCACATGGGAAGGAATAAATAATTCTCCTTTTAAAGTGCTTAAATATTCTAATGTATTTAAAAATTCTCTTACATCATACATAAAAAATAAATGATATTTCATAATTGTCTCTTCACTAAATAAAGAGTCTCCTAAAAAATAGACATCATCACTAGTTTTAATTCCTATCATATCGAAGAAATGTCCTCTTAAGAAAAAATATTCTAATCCCTCAGGAAGATTGTTTTCTATTTCTGTAACAACAGATGGTTTTGCACATAAA
This sequence comes from uncultured Muribaculaceae bacterium, assembly GCA_964600095.1. Lineage (GTDB taxonomy): Bacteria > Bacillota_I > Bacilli_A > RF39 > UBA660 > UBA5578. Next base: position 2,933 of record CAZRIC010000153.1, on the reverse strand, counting down.
AACTTATTTTTTAGTTCTTTAAAAGGACATCCTCCATATAAAAATGAAGGTTCTAATAAAGGATATTCTGTAATACTCTTTTCAATTCCATATCCTAATATCTTACAACCAGTTCTATCTTGAATAACTTTATTTCCACCTATATGGTCAGCATTAGAATGCGTGTTGATAATTCCTACAACATTTAATCCTTCTTGTTCTAATAATTTTAATATTTTTTTACCAGCATCAGAATCATTACCAGTGTCTATCAAATAAACACTATTTTCATCTATTCTATAAATACCAATATTGGTAGGATTTTTTATATAATATGTTTTTCCTTTTACATGTATTAACTCCATACTATCACCAGTTTCATTATAACATAAAAAAAGGAATTAATCTAATAATCCCTTTTGATGTAAATCTTCAAATATCAATTTATCAACTGGTGAAATTTTATCTAAATCTTTATAATTTAACCATACTACTTCTTGTATCTCACTATCAGCTTTTAAATTACCATCAAATAAAGCTTCATAACAGGTCATTTTTACAATTATACCTTCTGCTTTTCCATGGGCTTGAGCTTTAAATGTACCATAATATTTTATCGTTTCTTTTTTAACATCGATAGTAAGTTCTTCCTTACATTCACGAATTAAGGTTTCCTCATCTGTTTCATTACCTTCTCTTTTTCCACCTGGAATATAGTAAGCATCTTTTCCTTTAGATAAAGTAGATAATATCTTCTTATCTTTCAAATAAATGAACGCTATTTTATCAATTTCTTTCATCATACATCTCCTTTTTTATAAATTTTTCTTTAGGTTTCTTCTGTTTCAAAAATTCTTTAATGACATCTAATTTTTCTATTCTCTTTGCAATTTTATCAGGGTGATGAGATAATGCATCAGCATACTGTAACTGTAATCTTTTTTCTACTAAACTAAAATCATTATCTAAATTATCTACATCAATAGGTGTATCATGCATACTTACTAAATAGAAAACATTTTGTATAAAATTATCATCATATCCTAATCGTTTTAAAATAATCTGAGTCATTCTAGAAGATACTTCTGGATGCCCATGAAAATGTCTTACTTCTCCTTCTTGATAAGAAAAAGGTTTTCCAACATCGTGTAAAAGTGCGGCCATTCTTAACTCTAAATCACTATCTACTTGTCTTATTACTTCTAACGTATGATTCCAAACATCCAAATGATGATGGGGATGTTTATGATCAAAACCTACCATAAATCTAAGTTCTGGAATAACTGCCAATAAAAAATCCATATTAGCTGAAATAGAACCAGATAACAAAATCTCATTTATCTTTTCTTTCATATTTTATTCCTTTTCCATTACTATAACTGGAACTAGCATTTCTTCTTTCGTAAGTCCACAGTGAGTAGATAATTTTTTTTCTTTTCCAAAATAATAGTCATTTGATATTTTTATTAAACCAGTACCTGCTGATATAGCAACAAAGTCTCCTAAAAAATCATCTACTTTTTTATGTTCATTTCCATAGCCTAAAAAGTGATTTTCTAAAAATTCTTCTTTTGTTAATAGAACATAACAATTTCCAAATAATCTATTAAACTCTTCTTGAAATTTTTCTTTCATTTTCGGTTTAATCCAAAATGTCATACAACGTGATTCTAAAGCTGGAGGCATAATAAAACATTCTTTTAATGTTTCATAATCATTAATATCATATTCTTCTTCCACATCTTGATGTCCATGATCCGCTGTTACTATTATCAAAGTATCTTTTAAATTTTCTATCATATCTTTAATCTTGTTAATAACATCTTCTAAATACTTTTTTACGTCTAAAGAGTCGGTTCCATGAATATGCAACAGGAGATCAGGATTATCTTGATAACAAAAGATAAATTTTCTTCCTTCCGCGCTGCATAATACTTTTACCTGTTCTACTAATTCCTCTATATTTTCTGCCTTTAAAAATCTTTTAGATTTTCGAAGTACATAAGAAGGTGAAATTTCAAATGCTTTTACATCCTTAGAAGCATTTTCAATTCTATCATAAATTTGTTCATAGCCAATAATATCTAATAAATCTTTCTTCGTATCATTGTATACTTTCCAAGTATAAGAATCTCTTTTTTGAAAAACATCTAAATATCTTCCATATTCTTTAAAATACTGTGACCAAGCAATCCAACCAGTTTCTATAGGTGGTTTTCCTGAATAATAAGTTGTCATTGCTGCTGTTGTAGTAGATGGATAAACAGAAGTAACTGTATCTAATAAATGAGTACTAAAATAATTACTAGGTAAACTATCTAATGTATTTTTTCCCATTCCATCTAATACAATGAAAACTACATTTTTATAATTTTTTTCTAACTTTTTATCCAATAATTCTAAAGATGCATAAGGTGTATCTACTCCATAATATTTTAAAATAGAAGTAATTCTATTTAATATAACAATTTTAAAATATCTCTTTATTACTTTTTTACAAACTGGTTAAATCTGCAATTATGTGTATGACATATAGCAATTGCAAGTGCATCGGTAGTATCATCAAGTTTTGGCATCTTTTCAAGATTTAAAAACTCTTTTACCATATTTTTTACTTGTATTTTATCAGCTCTACCATAACCTACAATTGCAAGCTTTGCTTGAAGAGGAGTATACTCAAAAATTTCTATATCATTTTTTACTAAAGTATTTAGTATAACTCCTCTTGCCTCTGCCACTTTTATAGCGGTCTTAGAGTTTGTATTAAAATATAATTCTTCTATTGATGCTGCATCTATATTATATCTTGATATTATTTCTTCTAAATCATTTTCTATTTTATTTAATCTTTTTGGAAAATATGAATTGGCTTCTGTTGTAATACAACCATATTCTAAAACATGATATTTATTTTTAACATATTGTATAACTCCATAACCAATTCTTCCAAAACC
>CAZRIC010000152.1:0-3619 GCA_964600095.1 uncultured Muribaculaceae bacterium | reverse complement strand
ATCTTCAAAATCAACTAATGGTCCTCGTATTGCGTAAAATTCATTTTTAAAGTGACGCATTTTAGAAATTAAAAGAGTCGCTGCAATAATTTCTCCATCTTTTTTTACTCCTACGTAGTTACTATCCCAACCACTTCTTTTTCTTAATTCAGCTACGTTTGTACTTTGCATAAAACATTTATTTTTAAAACTTTTTGAAAATACACTAAATTCTTCTTCTGTTAATGTAACAAATTCCATTTTATCTACCTACATTTCTGTAAATATTATAGTATATATAAAATGAAAAAGCAATGAAAGATAATAGATGCTTAGTTATAAAGTAAAAAATATGGAACAGTATAAATAATGTATAGAAATCTAACAAAAAAGATTGATTTGAAACGTTAAGTATAATATAATATACTAATTAAATTTAATGGAGAAATTCTTTAAAGAAATAAGTAAGTCAAATAGATTTTGGGGGGATTTGATGGAAATAAAGGAAATAGAAAATTATTTTTCTTTTGACGTATTAAGAAAGGGATATGATTATTACAAAAAAGGAAAAGTAAAAGAAGTAAAGAAAGTAAAAAATACGCATGTAGCGAAAGTAAGTGGAACAGAAAACTATAAAGTAACGGTTGATTTAACAGAAAATCCTTATACTATGAAATGTACTTGTCACTCTTCTTTAAAAGAAAATTGTAAACACATGGCAGCTCTTTTATATAGTTTAAAAAATGACTCTTTACAGTTAGAGGAAGAAGAAATAAAAATCAATATAGAAGATTTAAAAGATTATGCTTCTTTTGAAAAACAGTTTAAGAAAGAATATTATAAATTATTTCACAATAGAACTTATATTCAAGAAAATGAATTAGAAGATTATGTACGCTTGATTACTGTTTTTATGAATGAAGCAAAAAAACAGGTAGGTACTGATAATGAACTAGCCTATGAAGTATTTGAATATTTACTAATTAATGTTGATGGAATAGAAGCATATGATGAATATGGTGAAAAGAAACGTTTATTTGATTTACTATTTGACTCTTTTAGAGGATTATTTGAAGATGCTAGAATATTTGTTAGATTTTTAGTGTTTATTGTTACAATTTACACAATGGATGTAGAAGAATTTTATTTTGAACACAAAAGTTATCTTTTAGATTTGTTGTATCATTCTATAGAAAATAAATGGCAAGCAGAAGAGTTTTTAACATTATTAAAAAAATTAGATACGGATAATTATTTATATGAATTTGAAAAGAATGATTTTAGAATAAAAGAAATTACCATTTACTATCGTTTTATGGATAAAGAAAAAGCTATTGAACTTGCTAAAACTAATTTAGATATAAAAGAAGTATGTGACTTCTTATTAGATGTTTATAAAGAAGATATTAAAGAACAAGTATTTCTTTTAAAGAAAATGATTCAGGTAAATAAAGGATATACGAATGATAGATATTATCAAAAGTTAATGTCTATTTATGAAAAGAATTATCCAGAAAAATATTTAGAATTATTGAAAGAATATTTTTCTATTCATGGTACTATGGATACTTATTTAAAAATAAAAGCATGTTATAACGAAAAAGAATGGCATAAGGCTAGAAAAGAATATTTATCTCTTACAAGAGGGAAAAGATTATATAGAGATATATGTGTAGAAGAAGAATTTTATTATAATTTATTAGATTCTTTAAAACATGGATGGATAGATACTATTAATGAGTATTTACCAGTTTTAATTATAAATAAACCAAAAGAGATACTAGAATTATATAAAGAAAAGTTGATAGAAGAATTAGACACTTCTTCTTGCCGTCAACATTATCAAAGAATGCTAAATAATTTTAGGAATATGTTACAAATACCTAATGGAAAAGAAGAACTTCAAGAAATTATTGATTATGCGAAAGAGAACTATAAAAATAGACAGGCTTTACAAGAAGAATTAGATTTTTTTGTAGATACTTATATGTAAAGAAAAAATACCAATAGAATATTACTTATTGGTATTTTTTTAAACTTTTATTTTCTTATTTGTATTTTATGATGGCATTAGTATTTTTGTTTTTGGAGTATATTTTTGAAAGTGAATAGTTCTTCCTATATAAGGATAAAGTTTATATTGAACATTTCCACTAGCAATATCCATAAGAGTAGTATTATCTATCATCACTAGTAATGTATAAGAAGTTGGTGTAAGAGTACTATTCAATTTTACTCTACAAACAACATAATTAGCGTTTGGATTACCGAAACATTGTTTCATAACTTTATATTCGTTTTCGCTCATGTCAAATGAATCATCTTCGATATCTCTAGTAGTAGTTTTTACTTCTGTCAGTAATTCTTTAGAGTCATCTTCTTCAAAATATAAATCATAACCAAAACCATTTCTTATATCTTTAGAAACAAAACAACTTCTTTTTTTGTTTTTTATGAGTTCATAAACATATAGTTCTCCAATGTTTCCTATTCGCTTATTCATAAATGCATTTCTAGCCGCATCTTGTCCCATAATTTGATTTAGAGATGCGAAATCTTCTAATTCTTTAAAATTGTATCCCGTTCTTGCACACTGATAAAGTCTTTTTTCTTCTTCTAAAGGATAATAATCATCTTTGAATCCTTTTATGATACTTTGGTTTTGGTCTACAAATCCTAAAATATTTTGTATATGGGGATGATTGCTCATTTCTTTTCTATATTTTTTCAAAGCATCTAAAAAGCCAAGATAAAAATCTGGAAAGTCTGAAAGTTCTAATAAATCAAAAAGATAAACACCATATGATTGATGAGTAGTAGAAGGAAGATTTCTATATACTTGAATCTGTCTATAGAAAGGTTGAGGAATGCATAATGAATCTATTAAATCTTGGTTAAAAAATAAAGTTATATAACGATTTATCAATTCTTCTATAAAATCTTGAACAAATTTATTATCAGGATTATTTAATATATGAATTTTTAATTTTTTCATTTTATTGCGCAAATTAGTTGCTTCCTCTGACCATGCATCTATATATTGCATTTCTTTTAATACTTCTTTTCCTAATTGTACAAATTCTACATCATTCATAGTATTTCCTCCATTTGAATGGATATAATAACACAAATTAAAAGGATAGTAAAATTTGAAGAATTAAGATATTACAATAAAATTTATTATAATGAATTATGGTATAATATAATATATAATTTTAATTGTTGAATTTAAGTATAAAATGTAAAATTACAATTGTTTCTAAATGATATTAGTGTAAATTAGAAAAATAAAAAAAATTATGCAAGTTAGAATAGAAGGAGTTATAATATGAAGAAAAAAGCAAAAATGAAATTTAATAGAACAATTTTTGACTTGTCTATTTTAGATTTAATCGAAACAGAATTTAAAAAATATAAAATATCTGACTATTATGATTATGAATGTGATTTAATTATTCGCTTTAATCAGAATGATATAACAGATGATTGTTTATCTAATCTTAATTTTCCATATTATCGGCCTTGGAATGATACAGATGTTTTTTCAGAAAAAATTGAACTAGCTCTTCGCTATATTATTGGTAAAATTAAAGAATTTATAGATTTTATTATAAAATAGTAAGTGATAAAAACGAAGTAA
>CAZRIC010000151.1:0-3664 GCA_964600095.1 uncultured Muribaculaceae bacterium | reverse complement strand
GATATTTTATATGATCATCGTACTCAACGCTCTATTCCTGATACGAAATATCACTATCAATTAAATATTGATAAAAACGAAGAAGGGGAATATATCTATGGTAAGAATGATTTGTTCTCAGTAATTATTATTTTAAGACAAATGTTATCAGAGGAAGAATTTAGAAATTTAGTTTATGAGATAGGATATGAGATTGATATATTAGATGGCAAAGTAAATGTATTACCATTAAATCAATTACTTAATAAAATAAGTTTTCCAAATAATTGGCGAAATATTTTAGAAATTCATTAGGAGGTAATATGATAAAAAAATATGGTGGGTATATAGTAACAGTAATTCTTTCTATGGTAGTTGGTATTACTGGTACCTATTTTATTATGAAAAATACTGTAAAAAATACAGAAATTACAAAAACAGTTTCAGAAGTAAGTATAACAGAATCTAATACAATTAAGTCTTCTATTGAAAAGATTTATAAAGCAACAGTATTAATAGAATCTTATCAGAGAGGAAAAGTTGCGAGTAGTGGTTCTGGATTTATTTATAAACAAGATGATAAATATGGATATGTGTTAACGAATAACCATGTAGTAGAGTCTTCTACTAACGTTAAGGTTATTAATGCAGAGGGTGTTGAAGTAGATGCAGAAGTCTTAGGTACTGATGTATATATGGATATAGCTGTTCTTCGCATTTCTAAAGATGCTATTTTACAGGTAGCTACTATTGGTGATAGTAGTAATTCTTCTTTGGGAGATACTGTTTTTACGGTTGGCTCTCCAGAAGGAAGAGAATTTATGGGAACTGTTACCAAAGGTATTTTATCTGGTAAGGATAGAGAAGTTGCTGTTAAATTATCAAATGGAAGTTATATTATGTCCGTTTTACAAACAGATGCAGCGATTAATCCAGGAAATAGTGGAGGTCCTCTTGTTAATATAAATGGAGAGGTAATTGGTATTAACTCTTTAAAATTAGTAGAAGCAGAAATTGAAGGAATGGGTTTTGCTCTTCCAATCGAAGAAGTAATGCTATATGTAGATCGTTTAGAGGCAGGACAAAAAATAGAAAGACCAACAATCGGTGTGGAATTATTTGATGTATCCAACACTTATATGCTTAGATATTATCAAATTAATTTGAGCGATAATATTGAAGAAGGGGTTTTCATTTATCGTGTAGTTGATAATTCTTCAGCTGCTGAAGCCGGATTAAAATCAGGCGATGTTATAACGGCTGTAGATGGTATAAAAGTAAGCGATGTGACACACTTTAGATATTTATTATATAAGCATAGTATTGGAGATACTATCAAGGTAACCTATATAAGAGATGGAAAAGAAAATACCATGAATGTAAAGCTTAATAAATAAAAGGATAACAAATTTAAACTGTTATCCTTTTTTGATAAAATAAAGTATTTCTGTTATAATATGTCTTACATGGGAGGAATGTTTTTTGAAAGTATTAATGATTATTCCTGCTTATAATGAAGAAAAGAGTATTAAAAGTACAGTTAATTCTTTAAAAAAAGCGAAACTAAAGGGGGATACCCTTGATTATATTATAGTTAATGACGGTTCTAAAGATCAAACAAGAGAGGTTTGTGAAAAAGAAAAATTAAACTACATTGATTTACCAGTTAATTTAGGAATCGGTGGAGCAGTTCAAACAGGATATAAATATGCTTTAGATAATCAGTATGATATTGCTATTCAGTTTGATGGGGATGGACAACATGATGCTAGTTATATTTCTGATTTAGTAGAAGAAATAAAAAAAGGAAATAATATTGTAATTGGTTCTCGCTATGTTGCTAATTTAAGTGAATTCCGTTCTACAGCATTAAGACGTTTTGGTAGTACATTATTATCCTTTTTAATAAAGATATGTACAGGTAAAAAAATATATGATCCGACTAGCGGTTTTCGTGCTGGAGATAAAAAGATTATTGAACTTTTTGCGAGCGATTATCCAACAGACTATCCAGAGCCAGATACTATCGTAACAGTTATTAAAAACGGCTATCAGGTATCTGAGATTCCTGTTAAGATGCAGGAAAGAACCAGTGGTAAGAGTTCTTTAAGTAGCCCAATCAAAGCCTCTTTTTATATGATAAAAGTAAGTATTGCTATTATTGTATCTGCATTATCTCATAGGAGGGAAAAATAAAATGCCAACAGAATTAATTATTTTTTTATTAGTGTTATCTAGTTTCTTCTTATTTAATATATGGCGATTAGTCAGTAAGAAAAAAATATTATTGAAGCATGCTATTTTCTGGAGCTTTTTAACAATTGCTATTATGATTGCAACTGTAACAACACCTTTTTTGAAAAAAATTTCTGATTTTGTTGGAATCCAAGAAGTTTCTAATATGATTTTTCTATTTGGATTTTTAGTCTTACTAGTAATTTCTTTTGTTTTAACCACAACAGTATCAAAACAGAAAATGACATTAATTACTTTAACACAAGAATTGGCTCTTACCAATAAAAGGATAAAGGAGATAGAAAATGAAAAAACTTCTTCAAAAATATAGTACTTTTATAAAATATATTTTTTCAGCTGGTACTTCCTTTTTATTAGATTTAGGATTATTCAAACTATTTACTTTGATATTTAAAAGTAGTATTGGGGATTATGCTATTATTGTTGGAACTGTATTAGCTAGAATACTATCTTCTTTTTATAATTATTTAATGAATCGAAATGCTGTTTTTAAATCAGACAAAAAAGGCATGGATAGAAATACTTTTATAAAATATAATATATTAGAATATGATAAAAAGTTAGTATAATCTGTTATGTTATCGATTATTAAAAATAGAAGAATTATTTGTTAAAATACCAGTAGATATTATTTTATTTATGGTAAATTATTTTGTTCAAAAAAAGTTTGTTTTTAATCAAGAATAGGGGAATTATATGAAAAAGAATTGGTATCATATTAAATGCTTTTTACTTGCAGTAGCAACCTCTTTTGGGTTACTTGCTGAATTCAGTTTGAAAAAGGGCTATTTAACACCAAGATTAAATAATAGTAATTTTGCTTTTTTCATTCTAGGTATCTTTTTCTTTTGGTTCTATGAACGCTTTTTAAAGGAAAAGAAAAAGAACCGAGTATTTCAAGTTTTATCTTTATTATTTAGTTTCTTTTTAGTATTTGGTTATAGTTATGATGTTGTTGGAAATGCATCTTTAGTAACTTCTAATTTTATGTTTCTTAGTTTTTCTGTTATAAAGTATATTGCTTTTTATCAAATGTTTTTTATTACTTTACATATTGTATACCATTTTATTATTACTTATAATATAAAAGAAAAAGTAACAAAGTCAAAAATTAATGAGCTATTTCATAAGCATCCATTCCTATTTTCTTTTTGTTTAATATTTATTTGCTATATTCCTTATTTAGTTGCATTTTCACCAACTGTTATGTGTTATGACCCAGCTAATCAGATTAAAGAAGTAATGGGAATTCATACTCGCTATATGGATAGTGTTGTCCTATTAGATCCTAATATGACAATTACTAATTTTAATCCCATTATTCATACTTTACTAATTGGTGGATGTTTTAAATTAGGGTATATCATTGGAAATGTTAATATAGGATTATTTTTATATACAATGATTCAAACTTGTATTTTAGTTAGTG
>CAZRIC010000150.1:0-3701 GCA_964600095.1 uncultured Muribaculaceae bacterium | reverse complement strand
GTAAAAAGTATTGAAAAAAAACTTAATTCTAACTTGGTAGCAATAGAAAATGACTATTTATCTCAAAAGGTTTTGATTAATCTATTAGAACCAACTTTTGAGTCTATATCTGGCAGTTTGGGATTAACTTATATTTTTAATCACTCTAAAAGGAAAATTCCAAAAAAAGAATTCTTGAATATTTTGAAAATGTTAAATATAGAGTTAGAGGCTATAAAAGATAAAATAGAAGAACACGAAGACTGTTATGAAATTGAATTATCTTCTATAGAAGAACTTGAAGATTATAAAGATTTGTATAATGAAATTATAACTAATAACAAATTTAATTTTTCACTTAATAGAAATGGATTAGGATATAACAATTTACTAGCTATGGCAACATCAGTCACGAATTTACAAGAAAATTTGGATTTAGGAGAATTTTCCTTATTTTTGATAGAAGAACCTGAGGCACATCTTCATCCTCAACTATTAGATTTAGTTTTAGATTATTTTAGTAATAATATAAAAGATAATACACAAGTTATTATTACCTCTCACTCTCCTATTTTAACTTCAAACGCTAAATTAGATGAGATAATTTTAATTAGAAATGATGAATTTAGTAATTATTCCACATCACTTAAAAACACAAGTCTAGATGATATAGAGAAGAAATCATTGGAAAGATATATGGATGTTACTAAATCTCAATTTTTATTTTCTAAAGGTGTAATATTTGTTGAAGGCATAAGCGAAGCATTACTTATTAATGAATTTTCTAAAATCTTATCTAAACCATTAAATAAATATTCAATCGAAATAGTAAACATTAACGGAATTGACTTTAATCCATTTGTAAAGTTATTTAAAAAGGATTCAGAAAACAATGACAAAGATTATATAAAAGCAAAAATATCTATAATTTCTGATGATGATAGATGTACTAATGAGGATGACGAAAATAGGATAATTGATGATGACTTAAAAGGTAAAATCTCATATGATAATTTATTACAAAAATTGAATAAGGGTAATCTTTCAAATAGAGCTATAAAACTACGTGAATGTGTTTCTGAAAATATTTCAGTAAATCTTGCATACAAGACTTTTGAATATGAATTAGCTAAAAAAGCAGAAAATAATGATATTTTGTTAAGAGCATTAGCTAATGAACATCCTATTATAGCAAAAGAAATCCAAACTAAGATTGATGAAAAAGAGTCACAAGATATAATTGCATTAAGAATTTGGAAAGCGATACGAGATTGTAAAGGATCGTTTGCTCAAAATTTAGCAATAGAACTTATTAAAGATAGTGCAGGATTTGTTGTACCTGAATATATTGAAAATGCAATTAATTTTGTAATAGGAGTATAAAATGTTGACAAAATTGCAACAAGAAATTGTAAATTCTAGTGGAAAAGTAGTAGTGAAAGCTTGTCCTGGAAGTGGAAAAACTTATACAGTAGCACATAAATTAAAAAAGGAAGTGGAGTTTTGGAAAAATAAATATTCTGGAATAGCAGTTTTATCATTTACAAATGTGGCATGTATGGAAATAAAAAATAAATATAAAGAAATAAACGCCGGGCTTGAATTATCATATCCTCATTTTATTGGTACTTTTGATAGTTTTATATATAAATACATATTTAATACTTTTGGTACTTTGATAACTAAAACAAAGGGAAAATTACTTGTAGATAATTCAGACTTAATAGCAAATATGCAAAAAAGGTTTTGGAAAAGAGAATGCCATCAAAACTTATGTAATCCTTATACATTTTATATGGAAAACGGTCAAATACATGATTTAAATAATAAAGTTAAAAATTGTACTATTAATAATAAACCTTGTGAACGTTTAAAAAAAGAATGTGGTCGTATGGGGTATTATAATTATGATGATGTGTTATGTATATGTATTTCTATTTTAAAACAAAGAAAAGATATTTTAAATTTGTTGGTTAGACGCTTTCCAATGATTATTCTTGACGAAGCACAAGATATTTCGAAAAAACAAATGGAGCTATTAGAATTACTTATTGATAATGGACTTTCAAATATGATGTTAATAGGTGACCCAGATCAAGCTATATATGAATGGAGAAGCGCAAATCCTGAGGTTTTCTTAAACAAATTTAATTCTGAAAAATGGGAAACAATAGCTTTAAATGAAAATTTTAGGTCATCTCAAAATATTTGCAATGCTACGTATTATTTTTCAACATTGGAAACAAATTCTAATTCCATTAGTGAATATAAAGATTTTTCTAAGAAGCCCATTTTAGTTAAGTATAATATTAAACAGATTGATAAGTTGCTCGAATTCTATATTAATGTGTGTAGAGAAAATAAAATATTGGTTTCTAATCAGATTGCAATTTTGAATAGAAGCAAAGATTTTTTGTCGAATGAGTATAGCAATATTAAGGATTTGTGGAAAAATGATTTGTCAATATTACTTAGTAAAAGTGTTATGTATAAATTGCAAAAAGATTATTCTAATTTATACAAATATTCAGAAAAAGTTTTATATTTCATATTAATGGGAGATAATATCAATTCAAGCATTAATTATGAAAATATATTTAAAATAATGGATGAATCAATTTGGAAAAGGAAAGTAATTGAATTTAGTTTTAAGTTAAAGGAAAAAAATATAGTTTTAACCGAATGGATTTCTGAGACAGAGATGTTATTAAAAGAAATTTTTGTGGATTATAAAAATTTTCTTAAGGTGGAGATTAAATTAGCAATAAAAAGAAGTGATAGAAAGTTGCCAGATTTTAAAAAACATAAAATAAATGAATTTTTTTATACAAACAATCTGGAATATATTGTTTCTACCATTCATGGTGTTAAGGGCTGCACTTTTGATGCAGTACTATTAATTGTTAATCAAAATGGCAAAATGACCAGCAATGTAATAAATCAATATCCACTTGGGAGCGAAGAAATTAGAAATGCTTATGTAGCTATGACAAGACCCAGAAAGCTATTAATGGTTGCTATTCCTGATACTGTTAAAGATAAAGATTTAAGAAGATTTCCTGCAGATTTATGGGATTATAAGTATCTTTGAAAATGTTAGTAGATATATTTTTAACAAAGTGTTATAATTATTGTAGTCACTTGGGAATGTGACTAATGAAACATATAATTATACAGTGTCATTTAATATAGAGACACAAATAAACTAGGTAAATAACCTACAATCTAAAGTTCAGAATATAAGAACTGGTTACATATTTATTCCAACAAACAAGATTGGTTTGTATTCCCTTGTTTTTGTAATGGATTAATTTGTCCAGTTCTTTTTGCGTGTTCCTAAAAGTACTGGTAAAGGAAGGAGGATATAATGGAACTACTAAATTTGATAATCTTATATTGGAAAGATAATGAAAAAAGAAATAGAACCTTTTATAAGTTTAGTAATACCAGAAGCAGTATTAGGAGATAATAGACTAACATTTTTAGAAAGAGTGTTATTAATTGAAATAGTGTCACTATGTAAGAAAAATGGATATTGTTGGCCTACTAACAGATATTTTATGGATAAATTTGATTGTACAAAGCCTACAATATCAAAAAGTATAAGTAGTTTATCAAAATATAACTATATTGATATAGAAATCAATAATAGTGAGAAAAACAATTTAAAGAGGATAATTAGGTTATCTGAGGTATTAAAGAAAAGAATAACAAGTATTCAA
>CAZRIC010000149.1:3445-3703 GCA_964600095.1 uncultured Muribaculaceae bacterium | reverse complement strand
TTGTTAATCATAATGATACCTATGAACAAAGTCAAAAATTTGTTTATTTAGCAGATTCTTATAGTGATTTAGCTAAAAAAGAGGAAATGTATAGAAAGGCATTGGAAATTCAACCATTACATTTAGATGCTTGGTATGGATTAATTCAAACTTATAATGCTTCTTCTACTAAAACAGAAGATGATTATTATGAATTATCAAAAGAAATAGCAGAAAATTTAAAATATTATCCACTTCCAATGTATCAAATGACGAATT
>CAZRIC010000149.1:0-3435 GCA_964600095.1 uncultured Muribaculaceae bacterium | reverse complement strand
TTAATTAAGCCAAAATTAACAAGTCTTCAAAATTCTTATAAATTTACACTTTTACAAACAAGAATATTAAAAGAAGCAAGCGCAATTTCTAATAGTGAAACAGATAAAGTTTTACAACCAGGTATTACAAGATTGATGGCAAACTTTATATTAGGACAAATGGATACTACAATTGCAACATTCTCATTTGATGGACCAGATGCTGGTAAAATTGTATTAGCAAGTAGATTTGACGGAAATGGAGTTCGTTGGGATTATAGTATCAATGGTAAAGAGGAAGCAAACTTTAAAGAAATTGAGTTTACTGGAGAACAAGAACATAAATGGCAACTAACTCCTGAAGAGATTGCTGCTATTACTTCTGAGAAAGATATTTATGTCCATATTGTTGGAGTAAATTATTCTGAAGAAAATTTATATAAAATAGATATTCAAGAATCTGCTGGTCTACCTGATACGTTATTTGCAAGTGATTTAGAAAATAAAATGTTAGGTGCTGTTGATTCTATCCAGTGGAAATATAAAGAAACTGATGCATGGAAATATTATGGAGATATTCAACCAGAGTTAACTGGAGATAAAACCGTTATTTTAAGAATGGGAGCAACAGGAACTCATCTTGCATCAAATACTAGTACAACGTATACTTTTACAGAAGATGTAATTGATAAAAAGAGAAAATATATTCCAGTATCTCATTTGAGCTTACATGCTGTTTCTACAGAAGCAACTGGAGCAAATGAAAAAGGAAATGCTATTTTCGCACTAGATGGAAATTATAATACAAGATGGCATTCTGATTATAGTGGTGGAGATAAAGAGCGTTATATTACAGTTAAATTAGATCAACCATATAACATTTCTGCTGTAGAATTTGTTCCTGCAGGTGGAGGAAATGGTAAAATTTATGATGGTACAGTTTGGGGAAGTATGGACGGAGAAAATTGGTTTATACTATCTCAGAAAAAAGGTTTAACGTATACAAATCAAGCAAATACATTAGATCAAGTAATGGATAATATTAAAAGTTTTGATATCGATGCTCCACAGAAAGTTCAATATGTTAAAATTGTTGCCGATAGAACAAATGGTAACTGGTTTACAGCAAGAGCATTCAATTTTTATGAAGATACAACTATTAAAAATGTTGCTTCCTTCTCATTCGATGGGGCACATGCTGGCGTTATATCATTATATGATGAATTTAAAAATACCAATTGGAAATATAGCCTTGATGGTGGTACAACATGGAAAAGTGCAAATGAGGATAGCCACCAATTAACACAAGAAGAAATTGGAAAAATTAATATAAACACCATGATTAAAGTTAAATTTGATAATGATAATGAAATATACACTATTACGATTAAACAGTTTGATATTCCAGAGTCAGGATTCTTAAATGATTATGAAAATATAATCCTTAATCAACCTAATAAGGGTGATCTTGAGTGGAAGTTTGATGATGAAATGGAATGGCATTCTTATCAAGACGAAGAACCTGGGGTAGTAGATGGAAATAAAACTTTATTAGTAAGAAGAAAAGCATCTGGAATTTCTATGGCTAGTAAACCACTTGAATATAAATTTACAGATAATAATACTGAAAAAGAAACTTATATTCCTATTAAACATCTAAGTATTCATGGGTATTCAAGTCAATCATTGGATTCAAAAAGACCACATTATGCGCCTAATGCAATAGATGGCAACATCAATACAGAGTGGCATACAGATTTTAGTAAAAAATATACGGTTATTGGTAAATATGCTTATATTATTATTAAATTAGATAACCCAAGATATATTTCAGCCATTGATTATTTCCATATGGATCCTGAAAAGGAAGCATGGGGATATATGAAAAATGCTGTTGTTTCTGTTAGTGAAGATGGCGAGAATTGGCTTGATGTAGCAAATGTACAGAATGTTCCACAAGAAGACTTATCTAAACATATTAGTTTTGATGAATCAGCATATGGTCAATATGTAAAGATTTCAATGGAATCACATGATGGTACTTTTGCAACCGCTGCTATGATTAATATTTATGAAGATTTAACAAAAGTTACTGTAGTAGAACCGGAAGTTGAACTTAATTATTCTACAACGAAACTAACAAATCAAAATGTAGTGGTTACTTTATCAAGTAAAGATGATATTGAGATTATCAATAACAATCATTCTAATACTTATACATTTACACAAAATGGAGAATTTACATTTAAATACAGGGATAAAGCAAATAAAGAATATTCTATTAAGGCTGTTGTAAAGAATATTGATAAAGAGAAACCAACAGCTACGATTGGATATAGTACAAATGATAAAACAGAAGGATCAGTTGTTGCAACTTTAAAACCAAGTGAAAAAGTCACAGTTTTAGGAAATGGCGGTAAAACTACGTATACATTTACACAAAATGGTGAATTCACATTTGAGTTTGTAGATGGTGCTGGTAATAAAGGAACAGCTACAGCAAAAGTAACATGGATAGAAAAGAAACAACCAGATAAACCTGATGATAAACCAGATGACAATACAAATAGTAATACCAATACGAATAAACCAACAAATGGTAATACAAATAGTAATTTCAACACGAATAAACCAACGAATGGTAATATAAATTCAAATACGAACACGAATAAAACTGGAGAAAATACAAAACCAACCACTCCTGAAGAAACTTATAAAGAATTAACAGGAGGAAATGTAACGGTTAAAGTACCAAATTCTATTTTCTCTAAATATGAAGATGCTTCATTAGATTATAAAAAATTAACTTTAAGTGATGCACAGAAAAATCATTATGGTAAAGATAGTGAGATTTATGAAGTATCATTAGAGACAAAGGATAAAAAAGAAATTAATTTATCAAATACGACATTAACTCAAAAAGTAAAATTAGATTCTAATAAGAAATTTGATGGAATTTATGTAGTTAAGGAAAACGGAAGTGTCGTAAAATTAGATGCTAAAGTAAATAACGGAGAAGCTGTATTTGAAAATAAAGGATTAGGAAAATATATTGTTTCTTATAAATCAGAAGATTCTAATAAAGTATCTAATACAAATAGTAATGATTCACAGTTAAAAGAAGCAGGAAAGAGTTTTAACTATATTCCTTATGCAATAGGTGGAGTTGCTATTTTGCTAGTTGGTGTTATTATTTCTTTTGTAGTAAGAAAAAAGAATGATAAATAAAATCATCTACGAATAGAAAGGTCTAATGACCTTTTTATTTTTATAAAAAATAGTATAATTTTATGTTCTTAATTAATATTATAATTGTGAGAATTAAAAATATTCTCTAAAAATAGCACTCATACTTGACAAGTGCTAAAATTAGTGATATGATTATCATGTAATAAGAAAAATGCTTATTACAAAGATGAGAATTGGTACTTAGTGCTATTAATCATGAATAAAATT
>CAZRIC010000148.1:0-3773 GCA_964600095.1 uncultured Muribaculaceae bacterium | reverse complement strand
CGCAAATAAGAAATGTCCAAATTCATGAATTAAAACAGTGATTCCTAAAATTAAAATAAAATATATAAGTGTTAACATAAATGCCCCTTTTCTAAATAATGCTTATAAAAAACATAAATCCTAAAACAATAAAAATAATACTATCAAAGCGATCTAAAATTCCACCATGACCTGGCATAATATTAGAAAAATCTTTTTTATTATAATGTCTTTTAATTGCTGAGAAGAATAAATCCCCTAACTGGCCAATAATACTTAAAAATAAAGTAATCAAAATTAAATTAGATAGAATTACATCTGGATTAACTACTGTTTTATAAAACATAACCGCAACAAATGTTCCAAGTGCAGTTCCCCCAACAAATCCTTCCCAAGTTTTTTTGGGAGATATTACTTCTAACAATTTATTTTTTCCAATTAATTGTCCTGTAAAAAGTGCAAAAGTATCTGTAAAAATAGTAATGCACAATAAATATAATAATAAAGATGGATTCATGTTATAGTAAGTAATAAAGAAAGACATAGATAAGCCTATAAATAATACTCCTGTTGTTACATAACAAGCATCATTAATACTATAAATTTTTTTCTCATGAAAAAGTACCATTGGTAATAAAAATACTAAAAAGATACCTGTAAGGAGTCTAAAATCAATCGATAATACAGAGGTTTCACTTACTTTTACATTTAAAACTAATAAAGGTATCCATAGATAGGCAAGTAATTTAATAAAGATAGGAAGTTCTTTTTCATTTTCTTTCATATCTAAATATTCTTTTAAGCCAAGCATTCCTAAAAGAAATACACCTACAGAGTAAATTACACCACCACATAAATAAATTGGTAATACAATTAAAAACAATACAATTGCACTAATGATTCTTATTTTCATAATCAATACCTCCAAATCTACGATTTCTATCATTATATATTAAGATTGCTTCATCAAAATCTTTTATACCAAAAGAAGGAAAATAAGTCTTTGGAAAATACATTTCTGCATAGCTTAATTGATAAAGCATAAAATTACTAATTCTTACTTCCCCACTAGTACGAATTAAAAAGTCTACTGCTGGCAAATCTTGAAATAAATAATGAGTGAAACTATCCTCTGTAATATTTTCTATCTTTAATTTATTTTCTTTCACTAATAAACTTATATTCTTTACAGCTTCTACAATTTCCAAACGTCCACCATAATTCATACAAATATTTAAAATTCCACCCGTATTCTTTTCTGTTTCTTGTTCTATCTCATTCATTAGTTCTATAGCTTTACTAGGAAGCGGATAACTTCTTTTCCCTGAGAATAAAATTTTAATGTTTTTCTTCGCTATTTGATTGGAATATTCTTTCATCTTTTCTATAAATAAATTCATTAAAAAATCTACTTCTACTTTTCCTCTTTTAAAATTTTCTGTAGAAAAAGCATAAATACTTAAAATTTTAATTCCTTTAGAAAAAATATATTCACTAAGTATCTTTAAATTTTCGTATCCGGCTAAATGTCCTTCACTTCTTTTCTTTCCATGTTCTAAAGCCCAACGCCCATTTCCATCCATTATAATGGCTACATGGTTTGGAATCTTTAATCCTGTATAATCCATTTTTCCTCCATTTTAAATTAACTAATACTATTATAACACAAATTAAGATTGGTGGAAAATAAAAAAGTAGGATAACTACTTTTTTGCATCAATATTAATTCTTACTCTTCCTTGGTCTGTTGTATAAGCGGCTGCTTGAACTAAAGTACGAATAGCATTTGCTATTTTTCCAGCTCTTCCAATTACCGCACCTAAGTCTTCCTCTGCTACTAAAACTTCAATGATACCATCTTCTTTTTTAGTAACTTCTACACTAGTAGGATTTTTCACAATATTCTTTACTAAATATTCTGTTAATTCTACTAAACTCATTATTTATCTTCTTTCTTAGTCATTTTTGACTCATGAAATTTTTTCATAATTCCTTCTCTACTAAGTAAATCTCTTACTGTATCTGTAGGAATTGCTCCATTATGTAACCAAGATAAAGCTTTTTCTTCGTCGATTTTAACAACAGCTGGAGTTTCAATTGGATTATAATAACCAATTTCTTCAATAAATCTTCCATCTCTTGGACTTCTTGTATCAGCTGCTACAATACGATAAAATGGTCTTTTTTTAGCGCCCATTCTTCTTAATCTTAATTTAACTGCCATATTATTCTCCTCCGTTTCTTTAAAGATAATATCATAAGAAAATAGTTTTGTCAACTATTTTAGGTTGACTTTATAGGTGAAGAAAAATAGTCATTAGAAAATTCTTTATTTACAGTTAATTTAATTGTTTCTATTTTTGTTTCTTTCCTATTTTGCCCATATAAGATATCTATATAAAGATTCTGTTTTAAGAATTCTAAATCTTCATATATTTCATTTTTAAAATAATGGGTTAATCCTGTCAGCCTAGTAATTTCTTCTTTTTTACCATCTTTTTGATAATAAACACTAATAGAATAAATTTTTTCTTGAGAGTGGTTTTTAACACCACCTACTAATAAAGATGTATAATCTTTAGAAACAAAAATCAAAGTATCGTATAGTTCAAATTTTTCATTTTCGCCAGTTACACTATAAACACTAATCGTATTATAATTCTTAACAAAATATGTTCCAAAAAAGAGGACACTAAAAATTAGAATAATAAGAAAAAGTATCAATATACTAAAAAAACACACTCTTTTTACTTTTTTTCTACTTTCTTTTAAAACATCTATTGTTACATAATTTATTTTTTGCTCATTTTCTTCATTTTTTCTTTCTCCTAATAAGATTTCATTAACAGAAATAGAAAATAAATTACTTAGCTTTAATAATAAATCAGGCTTTGGTAAATAAATGCCTCGTTCCCATTTAGAAATTGTTCCCCTATCTACATGTAAATAGTTAGCTAAATCCTCCTGAGTCATATTCTTTTCTTTTCGTAATTCTAAAAGAAAATCTCCTATTTTTTCTTCTTTCATTTATTCTCCCTCTAACCTGTAATATAAATATTTTCTGGATCTGGATCAACATATTCTATATTCTTCAACAGTTCATCCAATAATGGTTGATTAATTTCTACTTCTCCTTCTTTTTTAGAAGATTTAGAAATTTTAAATGTATATCCAACAGCTTCTGGTAACCAATATAGACATTCTTTAATTCCTAAAGTTTCAGGAACTAAAATTAATAAAGTATCTTCATCTGCTGTTTTTGTAGCATGTACTCCAGTTAAAAATGGTTTTTCTAGCAACTTTTTATCTATATTATCACTTACAATAAAAATATCAATAATTTCAGAATCAGAAAAATCTTCTGGTATTTCTATCTGAAAATGTCTCAGAACATAATGGTATTGTGAACTTACCTTTGCCCATGCGGGCTCTTCTTCTTTCTTTTCCTTTTTAGAAAATACTAATAAATAGATAGATACCAATACTACTATTATAAGTAAGAAAATAATTATTACTTTCTTTTTCTTCATATACTACTCTCCTTTCTATTTTCATTTTAACATTAAATAATCAAAAAAAACGAGCGAAGTTCGCCCATTTCTAAAAATGAAAAGTATGTCAATGGTTTTATTTGACATACTATAAATATTCTTCATTTACTTCTTCATCTATTTTTTCCAAATCTTCTTCTTTTACATCATCTTCTATAATATCCCAAGGATCTTCCTCTTCCTCTATCGCAATCTTCATTTTTGTTTCTCCTACAATTTCTACTCCAAGTTCTTTTTCAATAT
>CAZRIC010000147.1:0-3775 GCA_964600095.1 uncultured Muribaculaceae bacterium | reverse complement strand
AAACATTAAAGGTGAAAAAGTAAAAGATATTACATTAGCTAAAGAAGTTTTTGGAATTGAACCAAATGATGTTGTTATCTATGATGCTATTCGTTTAGCAAATAGTAATGCAAGACAAGGTACTCACAGTGTTAAATCACGTGCAGAAGTATCTGGTGGTGGAAGAAAACCATGGAGACAAAAAGGAACAGGACGTGCTCGTCAAGGTTCTACTCGTGCACCACATTGGTATCATGGTGGAGTAGCATTTGGCCCACAAACTGAAAGAAACTATACGTTAAAGATGAATCGTAAAGAGAGAAAGTTAGCTTTAAAATCAGCTTTAACTTATAAAGTGTTAGATAAAGAATTAATCGTTTTAGACGAATTAAAATTAGCATCTAACAAAACAAAAGATATGAAAGAAGTTTTATCTAACTTAAAAGTTGACAGAAATATTTTAGTTGTTGTTAACGAATTAGATGATAATTTAATTTTAGCTACTCGTAACTTAGATAATGTTTTATTACTAAGTGTAGATGAAATTAATACATTAGATGTAATTTCAGCTAACGTATTAATTGCTACAGAGGAAGCTATTAAATCAGTAGAGGAGGCGCTAGCATAATGAATAACTATAGAGATATTATTAAAGAGCCAATTGTTACTGAAAAAACTGCTGATTTAGCACAAAATCATAACACTATAGTATTTAGTGTTGATCCTAAAGCTAATAAAACACAAATTAAACAAGCAGTTGAAAAAATATTCAATGTAAAAGTTGAAAATGTTAATACCGTTAATGCTACTACTAAAAAGAAAAGAGTAGGTCGTTATGCAGGAAGAACGAATAAAAGAAAAAAAGCTATTGTTAAATTAGCTGAAGGTAGTTCAATTGAACTAAACTAATCTAAAGGAGGATTATACATATGGCAATCAAAGCTTATAAGTCAACAACTAATGGTAGACGTGGTATGACTACTTTAGATAATAGTGAATTAACTAAAGTAAAACCAGAAAAATCATTATTAGTGACATTAAAGAAAAATGGTGGTCGTAATAATCAAGGTAGAATTACTGTTAGACACCAAGGTGGTGGAGAAAAAAGAAAATACCGTATTATTGATTTTAGAAGAGATAAAGATGGTGTTGTAGGAACAGTTGCTTCTATCGAATACGATCCAAATAGAAGTTCTAATATTGCTCTTATCCATTATGCAGATGGAGAAAAGAGATACATTATTGCTCCAAAAAGTTTAATTGTTGGAGATAAAATTGAAAGTGGAGAAAATGCTGATATCAAAGTTGGAAATTCTTTAGCACTTGCTAATATTCCAGAAGGTACTGTTGTACATAATGTTGAATTAAAAGCAGGAAAAGGTGGACAACTTGCTCGTTCAGCTGGTTCTAGTGTTCAAATCTTAGGACGTGAAGGAAGATATACATTACTTCGTTTAACTTCTGGAGAAGTTCGTAAAGTATTAAGTACTTGCCGTGCTACTATCGGAGAAGTTGGAAACGAAGATCATGAATTAGTAAATTTAGGAAAAGCTGGTCGTAAAAGACATATGGGTATTAGACCAACAGTTCGTGGTTCTGTTATGAACCCTAATGACCACCCACATGGTGGTGGTGAAGGTCGTGCTCCAGTAGGACGTACTGGTCCAGTTACGCCATGGGGTAAACCTGCACTTGGTTATAAAACTCGTAAAGGCAAAAAACAATCAGATGACTTAATAGTTCGTCGCCGTAAAGCAAAATAGGGAAAGGATGGTTTAGATGGCAAGAAGTCTTAAAAAGGGACCTTTCGTTGACGCTAGTTTAATGAATAAGGTTAAGAAAAATAATAGTGCTGATAAAAAAGAAGTTATTAAAACTTGGTCACGCCGTTCAACAATATTCCCTGAATTTATTGGTAATACATTTGCTGTTCATAACGGAAAAGAATTTGTTCCAGTATATGTAACAGAAGATATGGTTGGTCATAAATTAGGTGAATTTGTTCCAACACGTAAATTCGGTGGTCATGGCGAAAACAAAACAGATAAATAATTGAAGCCCAAGGAAGGAGGACTAAAATGGAAGCAAGAGCGATTGCAAAGGGAGTTAGAATCCCACCTCGTAAAGCCCGTTTAGTTATAGATTTAATACGTGGTAAGAACGTAGTTGAAGCAGATAAAATTTTAAATAATTTAAACAAAGAAGCTGCAAGATTAATTCGTAAAGTCTTAACTTCAGCTGTAGCAAATGCAGAAAATAACATGGGTCTTAAGAAAGAAACATTGATTGTAAAAGAGGCATTTGTTGACGAAGGTCAAACATTAAAAAGAATGAAATTTGGTTCACGTGGACACGTAGATCCAATTAAGAAAAGAACAAGCCACATTACTATTGTAGTAAGTGAAAAAAACTAAAGTAAAGGAGGAACACTTGTGGGTCAAAAGGTTAGTCCTATAGGACTTAGAGTTGGTGTCAACAAAACTTGGGAATCTAATTGGTACGCAGATAATAAGAATTTTGCTAAATTCTTAGCTAACGATAACAAGATTCGTAAGTATTTGGCTAAAAAGTTAAAAGATGCATCAGTTTCAAGCATTCTTATTGAAAGAAACGATAAGAGAACCGAAGTTGTTATCAACACTGCAAAACCAGGTGTTGTAATTGGACACGGTGGCGATGAAATTGAAAAATTAAAAGCAGAATTATCTAAATTAGTTGATGAAAATGTTCAAATTTCTATTAAAGAAGTTAAGAATCCTGATTTAGATGCAGCATTAGTTGCAGAAAACATTGCTCGTCAAATTGAAGGACGTGTGTCTTTCAGAATTGCACAAAAAAGAGCAGTTAGAAATACTATGAAAGCAGGAGCGAAAGGAATTAAAACTGCCGTTTCTGGACGTTTAGGCGGAGCTGATATGGCACGTACTGAAGGTTATATCGAAGGAATTATTCCACTACATACTTTAAGAGCAGATATCGATTATGCTCATAAAGAAGCAGATACTGCTTACGGAAAAATTGGTGTTAAAGTATGGATTTGTAATGGTGAAATACTTCCTGAAAAAAATAAGGGAGGTAATGTAGATGGCCGTAATACCAAAAAGAACTAAATATCGTAATCCACATAGACTTCCTTATGATGGAAAAGCAAAAGGAAATACGGAATTACATTTCGGAGAATATGGATTAATGGCAACAGAAGGTGCATGGATTACAGATAGACAAATCGAAGCAGCTCGTGTTGCTATGACACGTTACATGAAACGTGGTGGAAAAGTATGGATTAATATTTTCCCTCATTTATCATTAACAAAGAAACCACTAGAAACTCGTCAAGGAAAAGGTAAAGGTTCTCATGATGCATGGGTAGCAGTAGTAAAAGAAGGAAAAATTATGTTTGAAATTGGAAAGAAAGAAAGCGGTGAAAGTAATGACTAATAAGGAAATCAGAGAATTATCAGATCAAGAAATACTTTCAAAGATTGAAGAATATAAAGAAGAATTATTTAACTTACGTTTTTCACAAGCAACTGGTTCATTAGAGAAACCTTCAAGAATTAAAGAATTAAGAAAGTTAGTTGCACGTATGAAGACTATTCTACGTGAAAGAGAACTATCTGAAAAATAATAGGAGGACAATATGGAAGAAAGAAATAAACGTGAATTAGTTGGAAAAGTAGTTAGCGATGTTAACGACAAAACTATTACTGTTTTAGTTGAAACATATAAAAATGATAAGTTGTATGGAAAAAGAGTTAAATCTTCTAAAAAATATACTGCACATGATGAAAAAAAT
>CAZRIC010000146.1:0-3795 GCA_964600095.1 uncultured Muribaculaceae bacterium | reverse complement strand
GTATGGATTTCTGAAATAATGCTTCAACAAACTAGAATTGAAGCCGTAAAAGGATATTATGATAGATTTATGAAAAGACTTCCTACTGTAGAATCTTTAAGTAAAATAGAGGAAGATGAATTATTAAAGTTATGGGAAGGATTAGGATATTATAATCGTGCTAGAAATTTAAAAAAAGCTGCGATTCAAATTATGGAAGAATATCATGGAGTTTTTCCAAATCAATATGAAGATATTTTAAAATTGCCTGGGATTGGAGAATATACGGCTGGTGCTATTAGTTCTATTTCTTTTAATAGAAAAGAAGTAGCAATAGATGGTAATGTAATGAGAGTATATGCTAGAGTTAAGAATCAAGATATTGATGTATCTAATTTAAAAGTAAAAAAAGAAATTGGTTTAGAAATAAAGAGAATATTACCAAATAATCCAGGCGATTTCAATGAAGGAATTATGGAATTAGGAGAAACGATTTGTTTGCCTAATGCTGTTCCCAGATGTGAAGAATGTCCTTTATCTACTATTTGCTTAGCTCATAAAAAACATAAAGAGACAGAGTTACCAAGAAAAGTAGTGAAAAAAGAAAAACAGGAAGAATTTTATACTATTTTTTTATTAATTTGTAATGAGAAAATTGCTCTTCATAAAAGAAAAAGTGGACTTTTAAAAAATATGTGGGAGTTTCCAAATGTAGAAGGTAAATTAACAAAAAAACAAATATCAGAAAAGTTTTCTACCATTAAAACAATAGAAAAAGGAATTCAGAATACTCATATTTTTACGCATAAAAAATGGCTTATGACAAGTTATGTAATAAAGATAGATACAGTTTTGAATGATTATGTATGGGTTACTTTAGAAAAGATAAAAAAAGAGTATGCGATACCAACTGCTTTTATGCCGTTTTTAGAATATTTGGAGGATAGATTAAAATGAAGTTTGTTTCATGGAATGTGGCAGGTTATCGTGCCTGTTTAAAAAAAGGATTTCAAAATTTTTTTGAGGAAGTAAATGCAGATATCTTTTGTTTACAAGAGGTAAAAGCAACAGAAGAACAAATAGATTATAAGCCAGATGGTTATATTTGTTATCGTAATATAGCAGAAAGGAAAGGATACTCTGGAACTATTGTTTATACCAAAGTAAAACCACTTGCTGTCACATATGGAATGGGAATAGAAAAGCATGACCATGAAGGAAGACTGATTACCTTAGAATTTCCTAACTTTTATTTTATTAATAGTTATGTTCCTAATGTAAAAAGAACATTAGAGCGACTAGACTATAGAATGGAATGGGAAGACGATTTTAGAGAATATGTAACTTTTCTTAGAAAGAAGAAACCTGTTATTGTTTGTGGTGACTTTAATGTTGCTCATACTGAAATAGATATCAAAAACGCAAAAGCGAATAGAGGTAATGCTGGTTTTACTGATGAAGAAAGAGAAAAATTTCAAATTCTTTTGGATAGTGGTTTTATTGATACTTTTAGGTATCAGCACCCAAATGAACCAGATTGGTATACTTGGTGGAGTTATATGAAAGGTGTAAGAGAAAAGAATATTGGTTGGAGAATTGATTATTTTATCATTTCTAAAGAAGGCGAAAACAAGATTAAAAATACTTTTATTTATAGAGAAATATTAGGTAGTGATCATTGCCCAATAGGATTAGAAATTTATGACAAATAAAAAGGTAGAATCTAGTGATTCTGCCTTTTTGCCATTTTTTGTTTAACGTATTGAAAAGAAGCTACTGGTCCAATGGTTGAAATTCCAACTAATGGTTGGGTAATACTTTCGATACGATTCTTTTTCTGTATGTGAAGAAGTAAATTTTGTTGTAAGGTTTCTAGGTTATTTAAATATTTATTAAGTTCTGGTGGAAGTATTCGATATAACTCATTTAGTATTTCTGGGTAATTTATATCTAATTCCCCATTTTCTAAAACAGAGAAAAATTTATCGTTTTGACAATATATTTCTGATAATAAGGAAAATTCAGCATCTACAATATTAATTACTTTATTTGGATTTTCAACAAATAACATTCTAATATCTCCAAAATAAGATAAAGAACATAGATTGATAAATAATCCTCTTAAAGTTTTATCATGTTCTGACACAGTAAGGAGACTTACAAGTAATGCTATTTTTCTATTTAAATCGATAGCGGTATCAATAGTATCTGTTGTACGAATTGGATATACTGGCTTTTGGAATCTTCCTGGTAGAAAGAATTTATTCCAAGATTCCATTTGAGTAATAAAAGCTTGTTCTCCGATAACCCCATATTTAAATTGATGATTTTCATAACCAATATTTGTTTGATAAGTTATTCCTGTAAGTCCAGCAATTCTTTCAAAATTAATTCTTCCTAGTAAAATTTTAGCACTCATAGAATAATCGCTCGGATTTTTCTTTTTATTTTCTCTGTGCCAATTTTTAGCATCTTCTACAACAAAGATAGTGTCAATTATACTTTTAGTCTCATCGTTTCCTTTTTGTTTAAAGATACCAGAACCATAACCAAATGCAGCAATAATTGGTACATCATTTTCTCTACTACTTACAAATCCTTCTAATAATTCTTTTATTTCCATAAGAGGTTCCTCCAAGGAGCATATTATAATACAATTTAATGATTTACGCAATATGTGGTATAATAGTAACGCGAATGGAGGATTTTATGAACAATATAGTAAAAATAACAAGAACAGAATCTTATTCGCCTAATTTAAAAAATAAAATACGAATTGTTACTTTATCAGATTTACATTTTAGTAAAAAAATGAAAATTAAGAGGATACATTCTCTTCTAAGTTTAGTTTCTACTTGGAAGCCAGACTATATTTTTTGGTTAGGTGATAACTTAGATGATACTAATGTGTTGGAAGACTATGAAAAAAGAGAAGAGTTTTTAGATCTTTGTCATCAAAGTGGTAGAATTACCAAAACTGCTATTTCTTTATCTGATCATGATATGAGATATAGTATTGGAAAACATGTAGCTGAAGATTTTCAAGAGGATTTTTGGCAAGAAGTATCCAGTATGCCTAATGTAGAAGTTTTAAACAATAGTTGTTATGATGATGATGTTATTCATATAGCAGGTTATACAATGCCTACTCATTATTTTCACAGTGCTTATCCACTTCCTAAAGATAGTATCTGTTCTAGTGATAGATTAGATGAAGATGTTTGGACTTTAATTGAGGATATAAAGAAAAATAGTGATTTATTTATACCTAATCAAGGAAAACTAAATGAACTTTTATTTCATTCTCCTTTGAATTTAGAAAATGGTATTATTCAAAAACTGTTATCTGGCTTTGATCATATTCATTCTGGCCATACTCATGAGGGATTAACTCCACCCATTTTAGATGAAATAGCTCCTAAAACATTTGGTATGATTTCTCCTCAAAGAACTTTGCTTCCAAAAGTAGCGCGAGGAAGTTTTCAAACTCGGTATGGGACTATCTGTATTATTAATGGTGGTATTACTAAAATTGCGGAATCTCAAAAAGTAATATTACAACATTTGAATTGTTTTTTTCCTATTCATGTTGATGTTCTTGATGTTGAAAAAGGTTCAAAAGTAAAACAATATAAAAGAGAATATTCTTATCAATCTTTAGATTGATTTCTCTTATATGTTCACGTAGCTCAGTTGGATAGAGTGTTGCCCTCCGAAGGTAAAGGTCGCGAGTTCGACTCTCGCCGTGGACACCATAATGATAGAAAACTCGAACTTTTTATTTCGAGTTTTAATATGCTTAAAATTATGATAAAA
>CAZRIC010000145.1:0-3810 GCA_964600095.1 uncultured Muribaculaceae bacterium | reverse complement strand
ATCTGTTTGAGTAGGTTCTCCAGTCATAATCTTACTCATTCCAAACCCCATTACTAAAGCTCCAACAATACCAATTATCCAAGTAAATACAATTCTCCAATGAATAGGTCCTCTTTCCTTTTTAGGATGATTACTTCTATAAACTGGTATAATACAAAGTAAAATAATAAATCCAATTACGGAAACGACTACTCCTGCTTTCAGTAAATCCCACTCTGGAATTAAACACATACACATTCCAATAGCAAAAACGAGTCCCCCTATTGTTCCTAAAATAATTTCTAATAATGTTTCTTTTTTCATAACTTATTTCTCCTTATTCATAAATTTTATTTTTTCTTTCCTGTTCTTGGTGTCTTTTTTCTTGTCTATCCTTTTCTTCCTGTTTTAATCTTTTTTTAGCATCCTCTACTGTTTCCCCTTCATGAGTTAAATACTTATCGACAAATTTATCTTCTATTTTTGTATAACCTTTTACGACACCACTACTCATCTTATTGAAGCCACTGACAACGCCATCACTCATTTTCTGAAATCCCGAAGTAACGCTATCTGCTATCTTTTCATTAGCATCCACTAACTTTGACATTTTTTCCTCCTTACATTAGACACTTGTCTTTTTTTTACAATTTTATTATAATATAGACACATGTCTAATTCAATCAACACATTCTATCAATATGTCTAATAATAGGAGGTTTTTATGAAGAAAGAAAACGGAAAAACGGCACAAGAAAAAATTGAAAAAGCTTTTATAGAACTCATTCAAACAAAAGAAATTAGTGAAATAAATGTAACAGATTTAGTCCGTCTTGCTAAAGTAAATAGATCTACCTTTTATGTAAATTATCTAGACATCTATGATTTAGCAGATAAAATAAAAGAAAAAATGTATCACTCTATCTTAGAAATATATAAAGAAGAAGCTATTAAAAGAGAACATTCTTATAATTATTTAAAACTATTTAAACACATTAAAGAAAATCAAATATATTATCGAACTCTGTTTAAATTGAATTTTGATTTTAGAGAATACTTTCAATCTGATTTAGATAATAAAGAAGCATTAAAATATTTTGGGACATTAAAAAATATTGAATATCATAAAGAATTCTTTAAAGCAGGATTAAGCGCTGTTATCAAAAAATGGTTACAAGAAGGATGTAAAGAAAGTCCTGAAGAAATTAATGAAATACTAGAAACAGAATATAAAGGAAAGAGACTCGAATAAACGAGTCTCTTTAATATAGTTTCGCTCCTGCTGGTATATTATCATCTACCATTAGAAGATGTAATTTTTCTTCCCCATCTTCTGTATGTACAGCAGAGATTAACATTCCACAAGAATCAATTCCCATCATATTTCTAGGTGGTAGATTTAAAATAGCAATTGCTGTTTTTCCAATTAATTCTTCTGGTTCATAATAGGCGTGGATTCCACTTAAAATTGTTCTATCAATACCTGTTCCATCATTGAGTGTAAATTGTAATAATTTTTTACTTTTTGGAACTTCTTTACAATCTTTAATTTTTACTGCTCTAAAATCTGATTTACTAAACGTTTCAAAATCTACATATTCCTCAAATAAAGGTTCTATTTCTATTCCAACTTTTTCTGTTTCTACTTCTTCTACTTTTTCTTCCATCTAAATTCCTCCTTACTTAATTTTATTAAACTTCACTATCTTTTCTTTCAACGAAATCTTACTAACTTCATATCCATACTCTTTAGCCTCTTTTTTATAAGTTAAAAAAGAGTGATCTATTTCAAATCCTAAAATATTTTTGATTTCTTCATAAGATAATTGATAATTCTCTTTTTTATTCTCTTTCAAATATTTCCATAATGGTTCATACTTACTCATCATTAATCCCTCAAATCAGTATAATATAAAACTTCCTTATTAAGAGATTTAGCATATTCTATTTCGCTTTTCGTACTACTTCCAATATAACCATCTACATCCACTACTAAAATAGCATCTGCGAGTTTAATTTTTTCCTTATGCATTTTATCAATCATTTTAGCTTCTTCTTCAGTATAATCTTCTTTTTTAGGCCTTGATAATTCTATCGGTGTTAACATACAATTTCCTTTTAAAGCCATTTTCTCTGTTATTTCTGTCATTTCCTTTTTAAATTTATAACTACCACACACAGTTATTACTTTCATATCTACACTCCGTTCTAATAGTATTATACAACAAAAGAATGTATTTCTACACTCCTTTTTTTAATATCCTTAAAGCATTTAGAATCGCTAAAATAGAAACTCCTACATCGGCAAAAACAGCAGCCCACATCGTCGCAATTCCGCATGCACTCAGTATTAATACTAAAATTTTAATAGCAATAGCAAAGAAAATATTTTCTTTTACAATTCTCATAGTCTTCCGAGAAATCTGAATGGAACTTGCTATTAAAGAAGGTTCATCTGTCATGATAACCACATCAGCTGCCTCAATTGCCGCATCACTTCCAACACCACCCATAGCAACTCCAATATCGGAAAGCGCTAAAACAGGTGCATCATTAATACCATCTCCAACAAATAATAGTTTTCCATTTTTGAATTTTTTAGACATTAATTTTTCAACGATAGAAACTTTATCAGTAGGTAAAAGTTCTGCGTAATATTCCTCTATCCCAAGTTTATGAGCAACAGCAGCACTAATATTTTCATGGTCTCCAGTTAGCATTACTACTTTAGAAACACCATTTTTCTTTAATAAAGGAATTGCTTGATAAGTGTTCTCTTTGATTTTATCAGCAATAACAATCGTTCCAGCAAATTTCCAGTTAATAGCAACATAAATAACAGTCCCTATTTCTTCACTTCTAGAAAAATCTATTTTATTTTCTTCCATTAATTTTTCATTTCCTACCAAAATATTGTTACCATCTACTGTTGCCTGAACTCCTTTACCTGATATTTCCTTTGTCTGTGTTACTAATTTATCATTAATTTCTTTTCCATACTCCTGTTTTAAAGATATGGAAATAGGATGATTAGAAAAACTTTCAGCATAACAAGCATAACGTAATAACTCTTCTTCTCTATAACCAACAACATCTATCTTTTGTACTTTAAATACTCCTTCTGTTAATGTTCCCGTTTTATCACAAACAACAATTTGAGTATTTGCTAAAGCCTCTAAATAATTACTTCCTTTTATTAGAATCCTCATTCTAGAAGCAGCCCCTATTCCTCCAAAAAAAGATAGAGGAATAGAAATCACTAAGGCACAAGGGCACGAAACTACTAGAAAAGAAAGAGCGCGGTAAACCCAATCACTAAATATGGCATCTTTTATAACTAATGGTGGAATGATAGCAAGGAATAGTGCTATGAATACCACAATTGGCGTATAGTATTTCGCAAACTTACTAATAAAGTTCTCTGATTTTGATTTCTTACTACTGGCATTTTCTACTAAATCTAATATTTTACTAACCGTAGATTCACCAAACTCTTTAGATACTTTTATTTTTAAAATACCATCCTGATTAATAGATCCACTTAATACCTCATCATTTACTCTTACTTTCCTTGAAACTGATTCTCCTGTTAAAGCAGTTGTATTAAGCATAGATTCTCCTTCGACTATGATTCCATCTAAAGGGATTTTCTCTCCTGGCTTTACAAGAATAATCTCTCCTATATTCACTTTATCGGGATCTACTTTTTCTATTTCTACTCCATGATATACATTCGCATAATCTGGACGGATATCCATAAGACTTGCTACGGACTTTCTAGATTTATCTACTGCATAATCTTGGAATAATTCCCCTACTTGATAAAATAGC
>CAZRIC010000144.1:0-3823 GCA_964600095.1 uncultured Muribaculaceae bacterium | reverse complement strand
TATTACGATAAAGACCATTATCTATATATTTTTAGGAATAACAATGGGATTTTTCTTTTTAGGGGGATTTCCTAATATTTCTTTTTTGTCTATTCTTTTGGTAAGTATTTCTTCTATCTTTGCATTAGTAATTAGTACATTATTAATTTTAATTATAGGATTATTTTCTTTTACGATTGAAGATGCTCAACCATTTTATTGGTTATATAGTAAATTTATTTTAATTATTGGAACACTTTTTCCAATAGAATTTTTCCCAGAAGTGGTAAGGCCAATTCTAAATTATAGCCCAATATTTGCAATTTGTTATGGACCAGCAAAACTATTTGTTCATTTTGATATTTTTTATGCGTTTCAAGTAATTGGGATTCAAATACTCTATTTGGCAATAGTATATTTTATTTGTTTATGCTTGTATAAGAAAGGGGTGAAAAAATTAAATGTTAACGGCGGTTAAAAATCAAGGAAGAGTTACTCTTCTAAATATTAAGTATGCTTTAATGAGAGAAATGCTTAACAAAACTACTTTTATTACCAATATTGCTTTTATGGTTTTAAATAATGCCAGTTTCATTATTCAATGGATTATTCTTTATTCTATTAAAGATAATGTAGGTGGATATGAATTTAAAGAAGTAATGCTTTTATGGGGAATAGCAGCAGGAACTTATGGAGTGAGTCATTTCTTCTTTGAAAAAGCTTATACTTTAGCAGATACTATCACAGAAGGAAAATTAGACGTATTTTTAGTACAACCTAAGAATGTTTTGTTATCAGCTATTACCTCAGAAGTCAAAACTTCTGCTTTAGGTGATATTTTATACGGATTAATCATGTGTTTCGTTGCTAATTTAACAATAACTCAATTTTTTCTATTCCTTTTCTTCTGTATGACAGGTGGCATTATTTTGACTTGTTTTGCAGTCATTTTAGGAAGTTTAAGTTTTTGGATTCAAAAAGCAGATATGATTGCAGATACTGGAAATGGATTAATGACAAATTTTGCAACGTATCCAGATGGAATCTTTAAGGGAGTCGTAAAGGTATTGTTATTTACAATTGTTCCAGTTGGAATTGCAAATTATATTCCAATGAAACTATTGATATCTTTCCAATTTGATTTTTTCATTATTATTATTGTTACTATGATTTTTATGTTATTTCTTGCTTTCTTCGTTTTTTATAGGGGACTTAAAAGATATTCTTCTAGTAATTTGATGAATGCAAGAATATAGAAAAGAGATGGATTTATTCTATCTCTTTTGTTATAATAATAAGTAGAGTAAGGATGTGTAGTTATGTATAATCAAAATCAGAACAATTATTGGCAGATGCCAAACTATCAATATCAAATGATGTCTAATGTTGTTCCACCGAAAAAGAAAAGTAAATTATGGATAGTTTTTGTAGGAATCTTATTGTTGCTATTAGTAGTAGGTGCTTTTTTCCTATTACGAAAAGAATCTTCTAAAAATAAAATGCAATTTGATAAATTAAAAGAAACTGATTCCTTCTTTATAGAAAATAGTAATATGCGATATGCGTTATTTCATGAGGATGGATCCCAATTAAGTGATTTTATTTTTAAAAGAATTGGTACTTTTTATGGTGGTGTAACAAGAGTAGAAAGTCATGATGGACAATCAGCTCTTCTTAAAGATGATGGCAGTTATTTAATTCCTTTTTCAAATGATTATATTGTGGATTATCAGTCTTTGTTTCTTGTAAAACCTTCTAATGGTGGTGCTTTTAAAATAGTAAACTATATGGGAGAAAAAATTATGGAAGAAAATAATCTTGCCATTGTCCCATTTGATGATCCAAGTCTTTTTCTAATTGTAAAAGAGGGAAAGGACGATGTTACTGTTGTTAATTATAAAGGAGATACTTTAGATACTCTAAAAAAAGGAAATTATTCTAAATCTTCTAAGGTAGAATCTGGTTATGTAACTTTGATGGATGCTTACAAAACTTACTTATATAATGTAGATGATGGGAAAAAGATACTAGAATTAGATGGCACTTATTGCATTTTTAAGGCTGAGGGTGAAACTGTTATTTTATCTAGTTGTTCTTCTAATGATACGGTAAGAGATTTTCGTGTAATTCAAGATGGAAAAGAACGATATAATGTTGGAAAATTTGTTTGTAGTTCTTTAGATATCATGGAAGATGGCAATGTAGTTTGTGATAGTGCAAGTGTAGATATTTATCATTTTATAACAAATGGAACAGTTCATGATGATTTAATTTCGGGATATCACAATCAAAAAACATATGCTTTAAAAAAAGAGACTGGTTTAATTTTTTATCTTGATGGAAAAGAAAATTATAGAATAGATTGTGCTACTGTGGACCAAATGATTCGTGATGGTTATCTTGTTAGAGCTTATAATCAAGGAAATTGTGCAGGTACAGGAACTGGATATGCTTATCATAGTAAAACGGGAGAAAAATTAACAGATTATTTTTATAAAGCTTCTAATTGGGATGATAATAATTTAGCGATTGTTGCTAGTGATTCGGAAAACTATTATTTATTGAATGACAGCATGGAAAGAGTATCAGAAGTTTACCGTATTTTATATGCTGCTA
This sequence comes from uncultured Muribaculaceae bacterium, assembly GCA_964600095.1. Classification (GTDB taxonomy): domain Bacteria; phylum Bacillota_I; class Bacilli_A; order RF39; family UBA660; genus UBA5578. The sequence goes on along the minus strand of CAZRIC010000144.1, from coordinate 1,228 downwards.
ATAACTTATATGTTGGTATGGAAAAAAATGGTAATTATCAGTTGATTGATAAGAAACATCAAGTATTAGAAAGTGGCTTTAGAGGATTCAAAAATACTAATCGTGGAAAAATCAAAGAAAATTTTGTTATTCTTTTCTATGATGATAAAATTGTCATCTATAATAGTACAGATGGATCAAGAATAGGTGAAAATCATTTTAGTAATGCTACTTTACAGGAGCATTACTATACAATAGGAAATGCTTATTATTCTTATAAAACTGCCAAAGAATTTTATACAAAACAATAGATTTCTTTTCTATTATTTGATATAATAGCAGAGTTCAAAAGGGGGCATAGAAATGTTTATTGATGAAGTAAAAATTGAAGTAATAGCAGGAAATGGTGGAAATGGATGTCTTGCTTTTAGACGAGAAAAGTATATTGAAATGGGTGGACCTTTCGGAGGTAATGGTGGCCGTGGTGGAAATGTTATCTTTGAAGTAGATGAAGGTTTAAATACTTTAATAGATTTACGTTTTAGCAAAAGATATAAAGCGAAAAATGGAGAACATGGTCAAGGAAAAGGAATGAATGGTAAAAATGCTTCAGATTTAGTGATAAAAGTACCATTAGGAACTGTTGTGACAGATTTAGAAACTAATTTTATATTAGGAGATTTAACTAAAAAAGGTGACCGAGTAGTAGTAGCAGAGGGAGGCCGTGGTGGCCGTGGTAATATGGCTTTTGTAACTCGTACTAATCCCGCTCCTGATTTTGCTGAAAATGGAGAACCTGGAGAAGAAAAAAAATTAAAAGTGGAATTAAAATTGTTAGCAGATGTTGGATTGGTAGGAATGCCGAGTGTAGGAAAGTCTACCATTATTTCCAAAATATCAGCAGCAAAACCAAAAATTGCAGCTTACCATTTTACTACTTTGCACCCTAATTTAGGAGTTACTAGAACAAAGGATGGTCGTTCTTTTGTAGTAGCAGATCTTCCAGGACTAATTGAAGGTGCTTCACTAGGAGAAGGACTAGGAGATAAGTTTTTAAAACATATTGAAAGAACTAGAGTAATTGCTCATGTTATTGATATGAGTGGCTTTGAAGGAAGAGATCCTTATGAAGACTATGTGACAATTAATAAAGAACTAGAAAACTTTAATCCTAAAATTATGGAAAAACCACAAATTGTTGTAGCTAATAAAATGGATATGGAAAGTGCGAAAGAAAATTTAGAAAAGT
>CAZRIC010000143.1:0-3832 GCA_964600095.1 uncultured Muribaculaceae bacterium | reverse complement strand
GCTTGATCCATTAGGTATTAAAGAACTAAGAGATATCATTAAAGACATCAATGAGAAGATGAATGTATCTGTTTTAATCAGTAGTCATATTTTAGCAGAGATAGAAAATATCTGTGATAGAATTGTTATTATTGATAATGGCTATATTATTGAAGAATTAGAAATGGAAGAAATACGTGCCAAAGAGATTTCTCTAGAACAAGAATTCTTAAATAAAACAAGTGGTTCTAAATCCCAAATTGGTGGCGAAGAAGCATGAGAAAAATTTTAAATTTAGTGAAATGCGAATTTATGAAAAACTATTCTATTAAAAAATGGATTTTTATTCTTTTATTTTCAACTTTCTGCGTAGTTTCTTTCTCTAAAATTATGACCTTTAATGACGGTTATCAATATGACTATTATGATTTACCATATCTAGATAGTAGCAAAATAACTTTATATGAACAAAAGGTAAAAGAAAATCCAACATTAGAAAATAAATTTTATGTAAGCTATTATAAAAAGCAACTCGCGCTTCATAAGCAGGTGGAAGAATTAAATGTAGTTAGTAGATACAGTTGGAAATATCATGTTATGGAGGGTATTTTAGATTTAGAACAAGATATCTTTATTATTGATGCGCTTATAGAAGATCCAAATATTAGTTATAAGGATACAGAACATGCATTTAAAACTTGTATTTATAGAGTGTTTGAGGAGTATGAAAATAATAGAAAAAATCTAAAAGAGTTAAAAGAATTTAAACAGAATTTAATAAACGATTTAAAAGCGTTGCTATCAGAAAATAAGTATTATCGATATTTAGAATATGGAATAGAGTTTCGTAAAAAAATAGGGGAAGAAGTTTTTGAAAATAATTATTTTTATAGAGAATTATTTGCCGATATTACTTTAGGAGGGGATAAAAATTTATATCAAGATTTAATAGATGAAAAAGTAGAAGATGAAAATAACTTTTTATCCTTAAATATACATCAACTTAGTTTTATAGGTACTCCAATGTTAATGACAGAAGATGAATATCGAGAATATAGGAAAGGATATTTAGGAAGAGAACCCTTACCTTCTTATTCTGAGTATGTTAGATATGAAAAAGAACGGAATAAAAGAAAAGTAGAACAAACAGCCATTTTAAAATATAGTATCAAACATAACCAAAAGCAAGATATCATGTATAATAATGATGAAATGAATTCTCATTTATATACAACATCTAAACATATTGTTAATTTTTCTCTTCATTTTTCGATTATTGTTCTACTATTAGTATCGATTACAAGTAGTGGAATCATTAGTCGTGAGCATAGTAAAAAAACAGATAAATTATTATTAACGAGTCCAATTAGTAGAAAAAAAGTTTTATTTAGTAAATTTCTTTATTTAATTCTTCATGCTTATATTATCTGGTTTGTGATATTTGTAATATTCTTTATTTATGCTGGAGCCCATTATGGCTTTACTGATTTATTTACACCAAAATTAGTTTATTATGACGGGCAAGTTCATGAAGTAAATTATATTCTTTGGACATTAAAGGATATGTTTGTTTATGGAGTGCCATTAATTGCTTGTTTATCTATTTTACTGATGTTATCAACAGTTACTTTAAAAACTACTATAACAACTGGTATTACGACTATTATGGCTGTTGCATCAGCAGTATTATGGCATTTTATCTTTAATTATAAATTGTTCTTTTTGGCATATACACCAATACCTTATTTAGATTTTTTAACGGTCAAAAATCATTCAGAAAATTATTTAAAAACATTAGAAGTAATGGATGTTAGTCCAAAAGTAGGGATGTTTGTATGTATTTTATTTATAGTGATTTGTTATACCATTTCTCATATTTTGTATACCAAAAGAGATGTGAAGAATTGAGGTGAGTCATGAAAAAAATATTTCAAGTAATCAAATGTGAATTTATTAAAAATTATACATTAAAAAATATTTTACTAATTTTTATAGTTTTTATAATTTCTGCAATTGGGGCTACGGAACTTACTTATATAACTACTAAAAGAGATCCCTATAATTTGGAACAAGAAATTGATTATTGGAAAGAAGAATACGCTAGAATTTTACAAGATAAAGATTCCTTAAAAAAAGATTTTGAATTAGACCATAGACAAAGAGAGATTAATGGATATGAGTATTTACAAACATTAAAAAATAATATTCATCAACAATCTTGGCAATTAAATATGATGAAAGATATTCTTTATTTAGAAGATGAAATTTTTGTTATTAATCAAATGCTAGAAAATCCAGATAGCAATTTTTCTACAGATGGTGTTATGCAAAATGGGGTAGCAATGTCAGAGATGGGCAGTTATGAAGGTACTATTTATCATGTAAAAGAGAAAAGTACAAAAGGATTAGAAACATTAAAACAAGAATTAGAAGAAAAGGTAACTATTAGAAAGAAACTATTAGAAGAAAATTTATATTATAAATATATTGAATTTAGAATTTTAAATTATGAAGAAAAAGGCTATGATGATACGGGTTATCTTGATAATATTATTAGTGATGGTAACATAGAAATTTATAGAAAAATGGTCGCAGATAAGATAGAGGATGAAAATGATGTTAGAGTATTACGATTATTCCAATTAGGAAAACTATATGGTGAAGACACAATTTCTACGAAACAAGAATATAAAACTACAGAATATGATTATTTCAAATGGAGCTATAATGGATATCTTCGTTATACGAAAAGTGGGAATGAATTAATCCGTAAATATGAAAATATTATCACCTATAGTATAGAGCATAATCTAAATCATGATTTAGATTATGATAAAAAAGTAGGATTGGATGTAGGAGATGTTTATATGACATCTAAGTTAGCTGTTAATCAAGTTCTACATTTATCGATTGTAGTTATGCTATTAGTAGCTTTAACAAGTGCAGGAATCATTTCGAAAGAACATTCAAAAGGTACTGTGAAATCATTATTTACTTCTCCTATTAATAGGGGTAAAGTATTTATTAGTAAATTTATTTATTTAATACTTCATACCTATATTCTTTGGTTTGTAGCACTTTTCTTCCTTTTCATTTATGCTGGATTCCGTTTCGGATTTACGGATTTATTCACACCTAAATTAGTTTATTATGGAAGTAAAGTTCAAGAAGTAAATTATTTATTTTGGATTATAAAAGAAATTATAATAAATAGTATTCCAGTACTTGCTATGGTATCTATTCTTTATATGCTTTCAACTATTACCTTAAATACCTCTTTAACAGTTAGTGTTTCTACATTACTAGCTATTTTATCTCCAGCTATGTGGTTTCTTATTTCCAAATTAAAATTAGTATTTTTAGTGTATACACCATTTCCTTATTTTGATATTACGATTATGAAAAATAAATCAGAATACTATTTGAATACATTAGCGATTGTTCCAACAAATCAACTTCTTGGATATATTATTTGCTTTATTACGATTATTATTTGTTATTACATATCCTATAAATTCTATTTAAAAAGTGATATTACGAATGGAGGAGAATAATTGTGAAAATTTTAAATGTAATCAAATGTGAATTTATTAAAAATTATACACTTCCAAAAATAATTATTGCACTTTCTTTATTAATGTTTTTCTCTATTATCATGATAGAAGATCATTGTTACCAAGAAAATTTATTGGATAGTATTCAAAATCAAATAGATTTAGAGGAACATGTATCTCCAACAGGATTAGAAAGTGGTAGGGAGTTAACACTACTCCATATAGAGTTTAATGAGAAACATAAAGAAAAAGTAATTGAAAATTATGCAAATCCTAAAAATGTAGGCAAGATAGAAAAT
>CAZRIC010000142.1:0-3843 GCA_964600095.1 uncultured Muribaculaceae bacterium | reverse complement strand
TTTGGAGCAATAGAAGGAATTTTATTTTCAATTTGTAATAATCCAAAAGAATCAGATTTGAATACTTTTTATTCTAATCTTAAAGAGGAAATATATTCTCTTATTACATCTTCTAATTTAGAGAAAGAAACACAAGATATTAGAAAAAAACAAGAAGAAGTCATTTGTTCTTTCATTCATATATCTCAAGAGGAAGCAAGAAAAAATAGTAAGACTTTAGAAGGAACAGATACTATTTATTATATTAATTCTAATGGTTTATCTATTATTGTAGATAAGAATTTAAAATACTTATTAACATCTTATCCGGTTGAAAATGAAGAAAAATTTATATCAGCATATCATTCTGTTTATGTAGAAGATACTAGCTTATCAGAACCTGTAGTAATTACAGATAATATGGAACAAAAGATAGCGGAATTAAATAATGACATGATTGACGAGATTAATCATGACTATCAAGTAGATAAAAGTATAGGAAATGTATTTGATTTATCTGAAAGTCTTATTGTAGCAGCTGATTTGGATTTATTTTGGAGAAGAGTATCTTCTGACACATTAGGATATCTAATGGTAAAAGAATTGGAAGATAATAATTTTTTAGATATGAATAAATTAAAAGAACATTTTCAAACTTTTCAAACTTTTCAAACTGTATGTACTACATCAAGCGTAAGTTCTAAAAATAAAAGTATCGTTAATATTATGTCTATGTTAAGGCAAGCTCCTGATAAAACTTTGAAAACAATTTACGAAATTATTTGTGATAATTTAAAAGTAGAAAAAAAATTTGACAATCCAGAGGCAAGTTTTAAATATACTATTTTGTCAGATAATTATTACAATTTTGAAATTAGTTTTCCATTTGAAGTAGATAGCGTTATAAAAAATAGTGAATCTAGTTTTAAAGTTGGTGATATCAATATTATGCTTGCAAAATGTGCTTCTTTAGATAAAATAGGAGAAAGAGCAAATCAATGGTTAGAAAATAGTGCGAAAACAAATTCACAAACGTTATTACATGATTTGGATCGAGAATATTATTTAAAGGGAAGTCAAACAAAGATTCTTGAAAAGCAATTAGAAAAGAATAATCGCAGAAGGGTTTATAAATTTATTTATTTTAATGAATCTATGATTATTTTTGCCTTTAGTGCTTCTAATCAAGATTTGTCAGATATAGTTGATAATGCGATAACTAGTATAAATATATTGAATTAAATTTAGGACTTATCTATAAGCATTATATGATAAGTCCTTTTATTTTGAATATGAGGTGAAAAGATGAAGTTTTTCAATATGGAAAAAGAAGAGGTGCTGAAAAAATTTGAGTCTACAGAAAATGGTTTAGCCGAGTCTAAGGCTTCCTCTTTATTAGAAAAGAATGGCCCTAATAAATTAAAAGAAGCTACAAAAGATGGAATTATTAAAAGATTTTTTAAGTCTTTAATGGATCCTATGATTATTATGTTATTAGCAGCAGCTTTGATTTCTGCTGTAACAGCTATAATTAATGGAGATTCTTTTACAGATGTTTTTATTATTCTATTTGTAGTAATTATGAATGCAGTATTAGGTTTAATTCAGGAAAATAAAGCAGAAGATGCTATAGAATCTCTTATGGAAATGACAAAAGCGACTTCTAAAGTTATGAGAGACGGAGTAATAAAAAACATTAAAAGTGAGGAATTAGTAGTTGGAGATGTCATTGTTTTAGAAGCAGGTGATGCTGTACCAGCAGATTGTAGAATTCTAGAATCTTTCAGTATGAAAGTAGAGGAAGCTGCCTTGACTGGGGAGTCTGTTCCTGTAAATAAAATGGTAGATATCATTAATTTAAAAGAAAATTCCCTAGAAATTCCTTTAGGCGATAGAACTAATATGTTATATAGTGGTAGTACTGTTGTTTATGGTAGAGGAAAAGCAGTAATAGTTGCAACAGGAATGGATACAGAAATGGGAAAAATTGCACAAGCTTTACAAACTTCTGATGATGAAAAAACACCGTTGCAAAAGAAGATGGCAGAAATTTCTAAAGTATTAACGAAATTAGTAATTGGAATTAGTATATTTGTATTTATATTTGGAATTATTAAGACAGGAGATTTTAGTGGAACGCACTTATTAGATACTTTTTTAATAGCTGTTGCGCTTGCTGTAGCTGCTATTCCAGAGGGGCTTCCAGCCGTAGTAACTATCATGCTATCAATGGGTGTAACTTCAATGTCTAAAAGACAGGCTCTTATTAGAAAATTAAATGCAGTAGAAACTTTAGGTTGTACACAAATTATTTGTACTGACAAAACAGGAACTTTGACACAAAATAAAATGACGGTAGTAGAAACATGTGCAGCTAATGAAAAATTACTTGTAGAAGCAATGGCTTTATGTTCTGATGCAGAGATGAAGGAAGGTAGTGAAGAGGCAACAGGTGAACCTACAGAGGCAGCTTTGGTCAATTTTGCTAATAAAAAAAATTTGCCAAAGTATCAGTTAGAAAAAGTTTCTCCAAGAGTGGGAGAGGCTCCATTTGATTCTATGCGAAAAATGATGACAACAGTTCATCAAAAAGATAATCAATTTATTCAATATACTAAGGGTGCTTGTGAAATATTATTAGAAAGATGTAGCAAAGTATTAGATGAGAATAATGAAGTAGTTCCTATTACAGAAGAAATAAAAAAGCAAATTCAAGAAGAAACTAAAAAGTTTGCTGATAAAGCTTTACGTGTATTAGGAGTATGTTATAAAGAATATAGTACTTTACCAGAAAATTTTGAGCCAGATTCTTTAGAACAAGATTTAACTTTTATAGGTTTTGTAGGTATGATAGATCCTTGCCGAGAAGAAGTATATGATGCGATTGAAAATTGCCGAAGAGCAGGTATTAGACCTATTATGATTACGGGAGATCATATTGATACAGCAACAGCTATTGGGGAAGATTTAAAAATTATTACTTCTAGAAATGAAGCTATTACAGGCTCAGAATTAGATAATCTTTCTGAAGAAGAATTAATAAAAGTAGTTTCAAAATGTTCTGTTTTCGCACGAGTTCAACCAGAACATAAAACAATGATTGTTAGGGCTCTTAAATCTCAAGGATATGTTGTTGCCATGACTGGAGATGGTGTAAATGATGCTCCATCTATAAAAGCAGCTGATATAGGTGTTGCTATGGGAATTACAGGTACAGATGTTACGAAAGGTGCATCTGATATGATTCTTGCCGATGATAATTTCGCTACTATTGTAAATGCAGTAGAAGAGGGTAGAAAGATTTATGATAATATTAGAAAAGTATTACAATTTCAACTATCTACTAATGCAGCAGAAGTAATTTATGTATTTTTCGCATCTGCTTTTGGAATTACGATTGTCACTCCTGCACAGTTATTATGGATTAATATGGTAACAGATAGTACTCCAGGATTAGCTTTAGGAATGGAAAAAGCAGAAGGAGATTTAATGCTTAGAAAACCACGTAAATCGGATGAAAGTGTTTTCTCTAATGGAGCAGGAGTATCTACTATTCTTCATGGTATATTAATGGCTACTATTGTTTTAGCATCTTTCTTTATAGGACAACATATTGAACTAGGAAAATGTGGTATTTTTGAATCTGTAGATGGAATGACAATGGCTTTTTTAACAGCTAATTTGGTAGAGATGTTTTATGCTATTTGTATGCGTACACAGAAAGGTTCCATCTTTACATTAAAAACAAAAAATAATTGGCTAATAGGATCCTTTATTTTATCTTTGATTTTTACTTTAGCAGTTATTTATATTCCAGTATTATCTAATTTATTTGGATTAACTTCAGTAAGTGCCTTTGAATTT
>CAZRIC010000141.1:0-3891 GCA_964600095.1 uncultured Muribaculaceae bacterium | reverse complement strand
TTTCTATTTTGATAATACTATTAATAGTGTAGAGCAATTAGTAGAAAAATTTGATGTACCAATTCTAGGTACAGTTCCTATTTATTCGGTTGTAAAAAGGGAGGGCAAATAATGAGTGAATTAGTTGTAAAAGAAAATCCTAAATCAGCAATTGCCGAATCTATTCGTGTTATTAGAACAAACATTCAATATACTTTAAAATTAAAAAAGAGTAAAACAATCTTAGTAACTTCTACTAATAAAGGGGAGGGGAAAAGCTTTGTTAGTTTAAACCTTGCTGTTTCTTTTGCCCAAAAGAACTTAAAAGTTTTATTAGTAGATGCTGACTTACGTTTAGGAAGATTACATAAAGTGTTTAATACTAGTTGTGATAAAGGATTATCTGTTTTACTTTGTGATAATGATGGTGAAAATTATCAAAAATATGTACAAAAAACAGGAATTAAAAATCTTTCCTTTATCCCAAGAGGAATTGTTCCTCCAAATCCTAGTGAATTACTAGATTCTAAAAATGTTAAAACTTTTATTTCTGCTATTACTCCACATTACGATATTATAATCTTTGATGGTACACCTATTACAGGACTTACAGATTCCTTAGTATTCAGTAAGTTTATCGATAAAGCTGTTGTAGTATGTGCTGCTAACTATACAAAAACAGATATGTTAGAAAAGACAATTAAGAGTCTTAAAAATCTAGAGGTAGATATAGCTGGTATTGTATTAAATAAAGTAGCAAATACGGTTACTAGTTCCTACTATGGAAACTATTATACTGAGTAATCCATGATTGATATTCATTCACATATTCTTTATGGCATAGATGATGGTGCCCCTGATATAGATGAGAGCATAGCCATTATTAGAAACTTACAAAAACTAGGTTTTGATAAAATTATTGCCACTCCTCATTATATTGAAAATACAGAGTATATAACGGGAAATAAAAGAAAAAAAGAAATTTTAAATAAATTAAAAAGAGGATTACAAATTTCTGAAATAGAAATAGAAATCTATCTTGGAAATGAAATTTATCTTAGTGAAGAAGTTATTAAAAAAATAGAAGAAAAACAAATTAGTCCATTAAATAATGGCTCTTACTTATTAGTAGAAATACCACTTGTTGAAAAATACAAGCATGCTCTTGATATGCTTACTAATATTCAATGCCAAGGATATCAAATTATTTTAGCGCATCCTGAAAGATATTATCTTTTTCAAGAAAATCCTAAATTAATTGAAGAATATATTGATGCTGGTATCTTACTACAAGGTAATCTTTCTTCTATAGATGGTAAGTATGGAAGAAAAGCAAAAAAACTATGCAAGAAACTATTAAAAGAAAGAAAATATTTTGCTCTTGCTAGTGATATTCATAGAAGCAATTCTAAATTATTTACTAATTTTGAAAAAATTAAGAAAAAGATTATTAAATGGACGGATGAAAATTATTTTAAAGAACTTCTATTTGATAATCCTATAAAAGTAATTGAAAATAAAAAAATTTAAAATGTACTATTTTAAATTTTTTTGTTGAAATAAAGTTCATATATGATATGATTATAATAGGGGAGGAAAGTTATGAAGATATTCCTATTCTTTCTTTTTCTTATTATGTTTTCTTTTCTTTATGCCTGTTGTATTGTTTCTAGTAAAAGTAGTAGATTAGAAGAAGAGGAAGTAAATAGAAAAGAAATATTATAAAAAAAGAATAATTTTTATTCTTTTTTTATATGATAAAATAGCGGTGATATTATGAATATACAAGCCTTTATCATTACTTCGCTAGCAGGTATTTCCACTATTTTAGGACTTTTTATTCTAAATGGGAAAAGAGAAGAGGGGATAATTCCCAAAGCATTAGGATTTTCTGCTGGTGTTATGATCTTTGTATCTTTATTTGATCTAATACCTTCCTCTTTTCAATATTTCAAAGAAGAGTTCATTATAGGATTTCATTTTCTTTTTTGTATTCTTTTTATATTACTGGGTTTTTTATTTTCTATTTTAATCAATGAGGCTGTTCATAAAAATGTAGACAGCTCTAATAATTTATATCACATTGGCATTTTATCTATGCTTGCTATCATATTACATAACATCCCTGAGGGAATTATTACTTACCTTTCTACTACAATAGAATATAAAACAGGTATTATTCTAGCAATTTCAATCGCTTGCCACAATATTCCTGAAGGAATATGCATTGCTGTACCTATTTACTATTCTACCAAAAAGAAATGGAAAGCTATAAAAGCGGTACTCTTATCTGCTATTTCAGAACCAATTGGAGCAGTTATTGCTTATCTATTCTTACAAAATAACTTATCTAATTTAATGATTGGTATATTTCTAGCTATAACAGCAGGTATTATGATTTCTTTAGCAAGCATAGAAATACTACCGGAAGCAAAAAAATACTCTTTCACAAGTACCTTTCAATACTTACTATATGGTTTTGGTATTCTCTTTTTATCGCATTTACTATTTTAAAAAAATATGCTAAAATGAAGCCATGGAAAAAATATGGAATCAAGAAAGATATAATCAATTTTTTAATGAGTTAAATTCTCTTAAAGACTTAAAATATAAAAGTTTTCAAGCAAATCTAGGAATTAGAGAAGACTATTTAATAGGAGTAAGAACCCCTGAATTAAAAAAATATGCGAAAGCTATTAGTAAAGAGGATTATTTAACATTTATCCAATTAAATACACATAATACTTATGAAGAAAGATTAATACATGGACTTTTAATTGGATATATAAAGACTGATTTTAAAGAAATAACTAAACTTTTATGGGAATTTATACCATATATCGATAATTGGGCTTTATGTGACGTTACAATAGCTAATATTCGCATATGGAATAAATATACTAAAGAAGGCTTTTCTTTCGTTAAAAGGTGTTTAAAACAGAAAAATGAATGGTATCAACGTGTAGGATTGATTCTTCTATTAGATTATTATATAAATGATAACTACATTGATCAAATATTAGATATTTGTAATCATTTTAAAACAGATAAATACTACGTAAAAATGGCCATTGCTTGGCTAATATCTATCTGTTATATTAAGCAGAAAGAAAAAACACTATTATTTATACAGAATAATCAAATGGATAATTGGATACAAAATAAGAGTATTCAAAAAATTAGAGAATCCACTAGAATCAATAAAGAAGAAAAAGAAGAATTACTAAAATATAAAAAGAATAGTTCTATGAGAAAGGAAAATAAATAAATGGAAAATAAAGCTGTAATAGAAAAAATTGAATATAAACCTACAGGTGTTTGTTCAAATAATATGATAATAGAAATAGAAGGGGAGACTATCAAAAGGGTAGAGATAGTAGGGGGATGTCCTGGTAATACTCTAGGAGTATCTAAATTATGTGTTGGAAGGAATATAAATGAAGTAATTGAACTATTACATGGTATTCCCTGTAGAAATAGAGGAACATCTTGCCCAGATCAATTAGCTAAAGCACTATTAGAATATAAAAAAAGAAACAATTAATTTGTTTCTTTTATAATAAAAGGAATTTAAAACTATGAAGAAAAGAATTTATAAATTATATAAGGACATATTAAAAATTTATTTTATAGATGTAGATTATATCTTCAGCATTCATTTCTTATCATTTAAATATAATATCCCAAAAGAATTCTTAACTTTAATTTTAAAAAATCTATACTCAAAAGGTTATATTAGTTATGTTAATCGTAACAAAGGATTTAAATTAAACTATTCAGGATACAAGCATATAGAAAAAGAAGTACAAGAAGAAAGAAATACTATTCTAGTTATTATATCTATACTTACTTCTATTGGAGTAGGTCTTTTCTCGTTTTTAAGAAGTTAACATAATATACATTATAGGCATT
>CAZRIC010000140.1:0-3944 GCA_964600095.1 uncultured Muribaculaceae bacterium | reverse complement strand
CATTAAAATTTCATTTTCAATACAGCGTGATACATACGTTGTTAATCTTGTTTTATGATTTTCTGAGTAACTATCAATTCCTTTGATGAGACCAATAGTTCCAATACTAATTAAATCATCTTCATCATCTTTTCTATGTTCATATTTTTTTACTATGTGAGCTACTAATCTAAGATTATGTTCAATTAAAGTATCACGTGCTTTAGAATCTCCACTTCTAGATTTTTCTAAGTAAAATTCTTCTTCTTCCTTGGTAAGAGGGTCTGGAAAGATATTATTAGAGTAAGCTGCACAAAATAAATTAAAGTCTTTCCATATCCATTTTAGAAAATTAAACATATAACATACACCCATTATTAATATATGATAAAAGTTTCAAACATATCTTTCCTATTGCCAACTTTTATGATATAATATCCATGAAAGATAGGAGAAATGTTATGGGAAGAATAAAGTTTGAAAAGATAAATATGAAGATAGTTGCAGCAGTAGCAGTTGCCATTATTTTAATATTAACAGTTATTTTTATTGCCATTAATACAGGTAAAGGTGGTAAAAATAAAGATACTAATACGAACACTAATACAAATCCTGTAGAAGGACCAATTATTTCTGAAGAAGCAAAAGCAAGAACAAAAGATGTTGACAAATTAAATTCTGCCGAAAAGAAATATATTATTGAACAAAACTTTTTAGAGTATTTAAAAAATTTAAATCCAGAAAAGTATCAAGAATTAATTGAACAATGTGTAGAAGGACAAGAGTGTACAATTAGTATTGAAGATTTCTTAGATTATATTGAAGATCCAGAAAATCCAGAAGATCCTGGTATGTTAAAAATAGAGGATTGTAATGGAAATATTTCTTATGTTTATAATAACGGAGAATTTAAAGTGGATATGTCAGGAGTAACTTGTAAAGGTCCTAATGTTGGTGGAGATGATTCTAATAGTAATTCTGGCGGAAATGGTAGTTCTAATATAGATGTGGATTATTCAAATAGTAATTCTAATTTCCATGCTGGAATTGGGGATGCTCCTGAAGAATTAAAAAATAGGAAGAAACCCTCTAATCAGTTATCAGAAGAAGAAAAAAATTATATTATTTCAGAAAATTTTTATTACAGTATGAAAAAAGCTTCTGCAAAAACAATATCAGGATTAAAATCAAAATGTATAGATGCTAGTAAATGCCTTCTTGAGGCTGGTAGTTATAATCGATATTCTTCTGATGAACAGTTAGGATTTATAGTTAAAGGCTGCAGTGGAAAGATAAATGTAATTTATGTACCAGGATTTATAACTGCTAATAAAAATACTAGTGGAGCACTAAAGATAGTTAGTAATAACACTAATCCAAAGTGGAATGAAATTAGGTTGGCAGATGCTATGCCTCATTTAAATACTAGTTTAGCCTCTTTAGGAAGTTATGTAAAAAAAGAAAAAACAAAAGTTTATACATCTGCAACTGAATATGTTTCTGGGGCACTAAAAGTGGTTAATAATAATGTTAATCCAGGTGGGAATGAAATTCGCCTTTCAAGTATTAGCGGACGTTTATATGTTGTGCCAGTTGAAGTTGGAAATTATATTGTTATGAAAGATAAAAATAGTTATATTATTACCACTGCATCAACACCAAATGCTAAAAAAGTAGTTAGTGATTCAGTAAAAACTCTTGGAAAGAATGAGATAAAACTTGCAACTGTTAAAAGTATGACTAATTATACTTCAGTAAAGGTAGATGATTACGTTGTTGTAAAAGAGATTGATGCTTATGTATCAGCAAATAAATCTACTAGTGGAGCATTAAGAGTAATAGCAGACTTTAAGAAACCATCAGGTAGTCAAATAAGAGTTTCTGATGTTAGACCATACTTAGATACTACAAAACTAAAAGTTGGTGATTATGTAACAGAAGGTGTATTTATTGCTAATTCTTCAAATGTTACTTGCAAAAGAGGTTAAAACCTCTTTTTATATTTGTAAAGTTATGATATAATGAGTAAAAGAATAAGAGAGTTCTATTGTAGAAATGAGAGAGGTATATGTACAATACAAAGAAGAAAAAAATAATAATAAATTGTTTAATTTTATTAGTGTTAATTGGTTTTAATGGATTAATGATAGTTGATGCTACAGAGGTATGGTCTTCTGGTGCAAGAGTAACTTCGCCCTCTACAAGTCCTGGTGGAGGAGCTAAAGGGGTTCTAACTAATATTTATGGACTTGGAATTAGGATAAGTTGGGTAGATAAGTCTGGAGCAATAAAAGGGGGACCATATGATATTTGGAGTTCTAAACTTCTAAGTAATAAAAATTATATAAATGCGACATGGATGACTTTGGGTGGAACTACTGCACATACGGCTAGACAACATGTTAGTGGAAGTGGTTTTTCCAGTGTAGGAACAAGGAACTCATCTGGAATAGATTCAACTTTACAAAAAATTATTTCTGGTTCTGGGGGGGGAACAACATTTAGTTCTTCTTCAGAATGGTATCTAAAAGATCTTGCTGGAATTGATAAAGCTTTTGATCAATATGGACCATCATCTACAAGAGTTCAAATGGATGTAGGAATAGCAGCAGATTATTTACAGAAACTACATGGATATTTAGCTAATACAGATACCTTAGCTCAAGATGTTAATAGTTTTTTATCTGCTATTGGTTCAAGTGAAAAATATGAAGAATTAATGAAAGATAATGACGGAACTGGAGAAATTGATTTAAAGGAACGTTATCTAGAAGTAGAACCATTGTTGATTGTAAGTAGATCTGTATGTAATGACCCACCTTGTGCAAGTAAAGATTATACAGGGCTTACTTTAGCATATGGTAGTGTTACAGAATTAGCTTCTCAAACTAATAAAGATTATCCCTTCAATAACGCAGTAACTTGGTTAGGCGAAGGAATATATTTAGATAAGTTAGACCATGTTCCTAGTTGTTTTACATCTGTTGGAACGGGTACTATGTCTATGACAAAAAGCCAAGGTGAAGGAGTAGGAATTCTCTGGATGGGAGAATTTTTAGACAATTTACAATGTGATGATGCAGTTGATTATATTAATAAAACATATTATGGAACTAGTGAATATGATATACAATTGGGAAAAGTAATGGATGGAACTTTTGAATATACTGATGAGAAAGGAACAAAGTGGAAGATAGATCGTGCTTATCCAGAGACAGAGATGGCCTTTTTAAAAAAAGAAAATTATGAGTGGGCGGAACAATATGGTTATAAGGCAGCTTGTAAACCTTTAAAAAAAGTTGATTGCCCTACAGCTATTACTTATATTAATACATGGGGAACTGGTAAAAATGTTCCTTCTACCGCTTATGATAAAGATGTAACGGATGTAAGAGAAGGAAATTTTGTTTATTGGGCAACTGATATGACTAAGGATCCTTTAACTGGTGAATATAATTATTTTTATTTTAAAATGGATAGAGCTTATCCAGAACATACTTTATTATATAAGGAGAATTATGGTAATGGACAAGCTACCTGTGATGGCACTATAGAATGTGATGATGCATTAAAATATGTTCATACTCATGCGTCAGAATTTGGAGCAGTTGGTACTCCTAAATACCATGATTCGATTGCTTCAATTTATAATGGTACTTTTTCTTATCAATTAACAACTGGTGGTAGTACTACGACAGTTCATATTGCACGTGCTTACCCAGAATTTGGTATGCTATTAAGAGTAAATTATGGAACTGGCCCAGCACAGTGCAAACCTAAAGAACCAGAAGCTTGTTCAGAAGAATTAAAGCCTGTTTTAGATACTTGTGAAACTGGAATCAATATTTATAAAGACTCAAAAAATGAGAAGTATTGGTTAAAGTGTGGAAATGCTTATAGTATCGGAGGTAAGGTATACAGTTCAGAAAATACAGGTCATGAAGCATTGCCTAACCCAGCAGGAA
>CAZRIC010000139.1:0-3968 GCA_964600095.1 uncultured Muribaculaceae bacterium | reverse complement strand
AGAAAATTAAATTTTCTCTTTTTATTTTCTAATAAAATGTCTAGGCTCTCTCGGTTTAAATTTAGAAATAACATATTTCTTATTAATATCCTCTACTGCTTCCCTGATATCCATATTTTCTTTATAAGGATTATATAAAGTCTTTAAGCATTCTGCAAACTTGGTATGCTCAATTCCACTTCCACTTAATAATTCAGAAATTCCAACCCCAAACAAAGCAGCTCTTTGGATATTTAATTTAGTGGTGTAGTAAAAATAGCGGATTGCTAAAGTATATAAATCAATATTTTTACTATATCTATTTCCTTGAATGTATTTTGGATTTAATAAAATAGGATCTGTTGCAATAAAAGAACTAACTGCTTGAGTATTAATATCCCCCACTTGCATATCTTGAAAATCTGTTAAGTAAACTTTCCCTACTTGTTTATGATAAAGAACATTACCATCGGATGCCATATCAGGATTAACAATTCCATTTTTATGGCATTCATCTACTGCGCTTCCTGCCATTATTATATAATTTGTTATCTCGTCTAAGGTAATATCATCACGATGTTCGTTTAAATAATCAGGAAAGGTAGTTAGTTCATCTTCTAAAGTTCCTGGTAAAATACGTTCTATATAGGCAGCAAATCCGTCTTCTGTTTCTAAAATATCAATTGGTAAATTTAATGAAGTAATCCCCGTTACTTTCTTGCCATATTCGAATCTAGCTACTTTCATTCTTTTTTCATAATCTGTTAATCCTAAGAATCTTTTTGCTAAAAGTTGCTGATTCAAATAATAAAGGGATACTTTTTCTCCTTTTATATTTGGTTCCATAGAATTTAGTACTTTCATAGACATTAGCATAAGACTTTCTCCTTTTCTTGGAAGATACTCTAACACAAAATGAAAAATAGTACAAATTATGATATAATAAAAAGACAAAAGGATGATTTTATGAATATCACAGAATTAGTAAAAAAAGAGCTATTAAAAAGAACAAATGCTTTTAAAGAAAAAGATGGTTATGACTTTTGGGAAGATCATATTCAATATGTAGTAAAAAACGCTATTGCATTAGCTAAAGAATATGACGCTGATATAGAGATTGTAGTGTTAGGTGCTCTTTTACATGATATTGCTATGCCATCTGAAATTGGTCCAAGAGAGGAACATCATATTTATGGAGCGCAAATAGCAGAAGAATTATTAACAAAATATGGATATCCAAAAGATAAAATAGAACGAGTTAAAGCATGTGTTTTAAATCATCGTGGAAGTAAGGATTTACCAAGAAATACAGTAGAAGAAGAATGTGTTGCAGATGCTGATGTATTAGCCCACTTTGATTGTATTCCCTCTTTATTTCATTTAGCCTTCAAAGAGATGAATTTAGATACTAAAGAAGGAACTGAGTTTTTAAAGAAAAAATTAGAAAGAGATTATAATAAATTAAGTAATCGTACAAGAGAACTTATGGAAGATAGATACCAAGAGATATTAAAAGTTTTATTCGTTGAAAAATAAAGACTACAAAAGTAGTCTTTTTTACATTCTTCCACCATTAATACAAATATTTTCACCAGTAATAAAACTAGCGTCCTCTGAAAGTAAAAATAAACATAGTTTTGCTGTATCTTCAGTAGTCGCAAGTCTTCCGAGTGGAGTTTCCTTTAACTTTTCATCTATTTCTTCCTTTGTCCATCCCTTTATAGATAATGGTGTTGGAGTAAAAGCTGGACAAATAGAATTTACACGAATCTTCTTATCTGCAAATTCTAAAGCACTCGCTTTTGTAAAATTAATAATCGCTGCTGCTGCGCTACAATAAGCGGCTGATTCTTGACAAGGCATAATACCTAAATGAGAAGAAATATTTACAATACTTCCACCTTCTTTCATAATAGAATAAGAATGTTTCGTACAAATTACCTTTCCCATAAAATTAATATCCCATACTTTTTTAAAATCATCCATATCAAAATCTTTTATATAACTATCAATAAATGTTCCAGCATTGTTAATTAAATAATCTAGTGAACCAAATTCTTTTTTTATCTTCTGTATAACAGAAATAACATCTTCTTCTTTGCTAACATCACAACGATAGACTCTAAGATTTTCATTATCTTTTTCTTTTAATAACGTATCAGCATTCTCTTTATTTGTACTATAACAAGTAATAACTTTACAACCATTCTTTAATAATTCTAATACAATCTCTTTTCCTATACCACTTGTTCCACCTGTCACAAAAGCAATTTTTTCTTGCATATTATCCTCCAATAATTTTATTTACTTGATTCATAAAATCTTCTTTTTCTTTGATTTCAAAATATCCTTCTACTTTCCCCTTTAACTTTCCCTCTTGATAAATAAGGAGTGCTGGAAAGTTTTCTATATCAAAATCATTATCTTTTTCTTCTTCAAAAAATGCTTTATAAAAAAGAGTATCGCTAGGTAATTCCTTTGTAATTTCTTTTACTGGGATAGATTTTAATAAACACTGAATAGAAGAATCTTGATAACATTCCACTAATACCAAGCTTTTTTCATTTACTTTCTCTTCTATTTCAGATTCTTCAATCATAAAAAACTCAGAAAGTGGTGCGGCACCATAACGATCTACAAATAAATCCTTTGTAGTTCTCTTATCTTCTTCTATTTCTTTTTCTATCTTTTTACATTCCTCTTCTGTTTTTCCAACACGAATAGCACCTATTGGGCATTCTCTTTCACACTTTCTACAAGAAATGCATTTATCATTATCAATTTCAATTGTTTTCTTTTTTTCATCCCAAGTGAGTGCTCCTGTTGGGCATACCGCTATTCCTCCACACTCTTTTGCATTATCACAAATTTTAAAATTAACATATACTGCCATAAGTTCCTCCTATTTATTTTTCTTTCTTAGCATATTTACTGCTAAAACAATTTTATTGACTAATTCCTCTATCTCTTCTTCTGTATTATACTTTCCAATGCTAATACGGATAGGACTATAATTTTCTAAATCGGCATGACAAGCAACTAATACATGAGAGGGCTCTGATGAATGAGCATTACAGGCAGAACCTGTTGATACATAGATACCAAACGATTCTAAAACTAATAGTAATTCATCCCCTTTTACTCTTTTAAAAGCAATACAAGATGTATTAGGCATACGGTTTTCTATATCGCCATAAATATGAACATCTTCTATATTAGAAAGAAGTTCTTCTTCCATTTTATCTCTTAATATTTTTACTCTTTCCTTTTCCTCTTTATCTTCTAGTAATAGTTCAATAGCTTTACCGAGACCTATAATATAAGGAACATTTTCAGTTCCCCCTCTTCTATTATTTTCTTGATGTCCAAAAATGAGAGAAGTATAAGGAATACCTTTTTTGATGTATAAAGCACCTATTCCTTTTGGCGCATAAATTTTATGACCAGCTAGTGTAAGAGTATCAGCTCCTAATTTTTTTACATCAATATCTATTTTACCAATCGCCTGTACCGCATCTACATGAAATAAAATACCATGTTCATGAGCAATTTTACTAATTTCTTCTACTGGATAAATATTTCCAAGTTCATTATTCGCTAACATAACTGCAATTAATAAAGTGTCTTCCTGAATACTTCTTCTTAATTCTTCTAAATTTAATCGACCACACTCATCTACAGATAAGTATGTAACATTATAACCAACACTACTTAAATACTTCATTGTCTCCATGATAGAGGCATGTTCTACACTAGTTGTAATAATATGCTTTTTATTTGGATTATTTCTAACTGCACTCATAATAGCTGTAACATTACTTTCACTAGCACAACTAGTAAATAAAATTTCTTCTGGTTCTGCATGTAATAACTTAGCAACTAAACTTCTAGATTTTTCTACTTTTTCTTTTATAGAACTACCAAAAGAATAAATACTACTAGGATTTCCATATTCTTCTTCAAAGTATTTCTTCATTTCTTCTAATACT
>CAZRIC010000138.1:0-4047 GCA_964600095.1 uncultured Muribaculaceae bacterium | reverse complement strand
GAAAGCAATAACTAGTCAATCAGAAGAAGATAATAAAATAGAGGAAAATGAAAATTCAGAGAATACAAAAGTTCAAATTATTTATCGAAATAACCCTACTTCATCCCTCTTTCAAACATTTGGAAAATTATGCACATATATGTTAAAATCTATTATCTTCTTTGTTTCTATTCCTTTCTTCATATTTTTTGCTGCTTTATTTGTTACCCTAATATTATTAATTTATGGACTATTTAATGGCATCTTCTATATTGGTTTTTTAACTGCTAGTATCTTTAGTATCTTACTTGTATATTGTATTATTAAATTTTTAATGGAAATTTTATTTTCTAAAAAAACAAACTTTAATAGAATGTTTCAACTAGTAATTATATCTATTGCTGGAATTGGAATAGCAATTGGAATTTCCCTTTTTGAAATAGCAGACAGTAGTTATGAAAATACACTACCTAATAATATTTCAAAAATTTCTGTTGAAAATATCATTCCATATAAAGAAGGACTATATATAGGTCAAAATACATCAACCTACTACTACAACGGAGACTATAGCTATCAACAAAAAAATATAAAATATGTAGAAGATAAAACTCTAGGAAACTCCATTAAAGTTAATGTAAGTTACATAAATGGATTTTTAAAAGAACCTGAAATTTATGTTACTCCTCATCAAGAAATTATTATTATTATGTCTGAAGAAAAACACGGGCAATTTAAAAATATTTTATTAAATGATTTGCGCAACAAAAAATTTCACAATTATGAACTACTTTATAATATGGAAATTACTATCTATGGAAATAGACAACTACTTCAACAACTACAAGATAATTTAAGGGGAAAAATAAAAGAATATGAGAAAAATGAATTAGATTAATGTCGTGAACAGAATAGAAATTTACAAAATAAACTAAATAATAATTATTCTTATGAAAATTTAAAATATAAACTAGAAATGAAAAATCAAGAGATTGAGGAATTAAAAGAAAAAAATGAAGAGATTTCTGAAGAGTTAAATCATTATAAAGAGACTCTACAGGACTTAATTACAAAATAAAAGTAAAGGTAACTTTACTTTTTTATTTTTTTCTATTATACTGAAAACAGCAAGGTGAAAAATATGAAGAAAAGTGCTGGAATTATTGCCTATAAAATAATAGATAACAAAATTTACATCTTTTTAGCGCATATGGGAGGCCCTTATTGGGAAGGAATTAATACATGGTCTATTTTAAAAGGAGAACATGATAAAAAAGAAAAGATATTGAATACTGCCATTCGTGAATTTCATGAAGAATGTGGTAGAGAAGTAGTATTTAAAGATTTATTTTACATTCATTCCGAAAAACAAAGTAGCAATAAATTAGTTGTATTCTTTGCAGGAGAAACAGACATTGATTCCGCAAAATGTTTTAGTAACACATTTTCCCTTGAATGGCCCAAAGGAAGTGGTAATATTCAAGAGTTCCCAGAAATGGATAAATATGAATGGTTTCCTATAGAAGAAGCTAAAAAAATTATTTTAAAAGGACAAAGAAAAAGTTTAATAAAATTAGAAAGATACATAAAAAATAGCCATCATTAGATGACTATTTTTCTTCATATAAACCACTATCTATAACTGCTTTTGATAAAATGGCAATATTTTCATCAGATAATCTCATTGTCATATCAGTCTTATTCAAATAATAAGGAGCGCTTTCCACCTTAATTACTGGATATTTTGCTTCTAAATTTAGCATATTAGTTTGAGTATCTAATACAAAATAGGATACGATTGGAAGATTAAAAAATGTACTTAATCTATTTTCCTCTTCTGATAGTTCTAAATTTGGATCACTAATTTCCTTCCTATCAAGTTCATCTTTATAAAACCATTTAGATCCCTCTCTAAAAATAGAGCCTGGAAATGTTAGAAAAGAATATAATATTATCCCATTTTGATTAAAGATTAGATATATATTAGGGTGTTCTTTACAAACAAAAACCTTACTGTTGATTTGACTTTTTAAGCTACGAACAAATATCTCTCCCTTATCTGATTGATTTTTTCTTTTTTTAAAAATTGAAAACACTTGTGCACCTCCATATTTTTTACAATTATATATAATCTTTATAACAGCTAAGCTTAAAATAAAAGTTACTATTATTAATAAATAAACTTTAAAGCCTTCTGTTCCACTAAAAAAAGTAATAATAGAAAGAATAAAAAAAAGAATAAAGAAAATAGCTGATAAAATAATATTCAACATATTATCACCAATTTTATTATATCAAACATCTTTTATTTTAGCCACAAAAAAAGATGAATTCTTCACCTTTATAGTCTAAGAAGTTTTTGGCTTTCCTCCTGTTTATCTTCAATAAACCTTTTTAAAAAGTCTATACCACCATCTGGAAGATAAATAGGATTGTTTGGCTGTGAACGATACTTATTAATCATAGTACTAAAATTCGTATCCGTTAATTGCTTTAAAATAGGAATAACTATCTCTGGATAATCCATTAAAATTCCAAAAATATTATAATCGCAACCATCAAAATCAACTGGATTTTGGGAAAAATCCTCATCTTCATAAGGAATAGACGGTACCCATATTCTATTATAAGAACTATTAAGTTTTCCACTATTAATACCAAATGAAGATTCATTATCAATTAAAGTCGCTAAAGATAAATTTCCTTCTTCAGATCGTTCAAATAATAAATTTTTAGGATTACGATCTAATTGATGACAGAACCAATCTAATACATATATAGTAACAATTTCTTCTGTTAAACCTTGATAGCCAGGAACATCATTAGATTTTAAAACATTTAATAATTTTTTTATGGTATATTGTCCATACTTTCTTGCCATTTCTGGATATAAACGATGAAGATTTGATACATCATAATATTGATAATCTGGTTTTTGGATATTAGCAGATAAAAGCCCTATCTTTTCTAATTCTCCAGTTTTCCCTAATCCTAAACGAACAATTTGATAATCAGCTGTTTCCTTTTGAAAAATTTCAAAAATTTCTTTATTAAGCATTTCTCCTAATAGACGACAATCTTTTCTAGCCTTAAAATAGCTAAGTACATTTGCCACCAAATACCAATTATTTTTTTCTTTTAAATGTTCAGGATCAATTTGAATTGCCCTTAAAATTTGATTTTTAGTTAATCTTACTGGATTATTTATCCTTTTTATATTTTCTTTGTGTATTCCTAAAGTATAAGTAGTCATAATTTTTCCTCATTAAATTGATTGTAACAATTTTTCTTTCTCGTGTTCTTTTCTCTCTGCAACCCCTTGTAAATAATTAAAAGTCTCATTAGGAAGACTAAATGGTTTTTCTCCGCTTGTAAATGTATTTAAAATTGTTTGATAATCAATCTTAAATATTTTTTCTAAAGATTCTATTGTCATCTCTGGATAATCTACTAATAGTGAAAAAATATTCGCATCTAATCCATCTACTTGATATGGATTATCTCTGAATGAAAGATCTTCATAGGGAATAGACGGTACCCACATTTCTAATTTACTTTCATCAAAAAGGCCTTTTTCATTTGCGCCGAATGATTGTTCTTTATCATAAACTGGTCCTAATTCTAATGATCCACTATTTTTATTCTTTTGTAAATTTGTATTTCTTGGATTACCATCCAACTGATGAGTAAACCATTCAAAAATATATCTATCAATGATGGAACTTTGTAAAGATAGTGTGGATTCCTCATCATAATAATATTCTAATGTTTGTAATAACTCTTTTAACGTAAAATAATTATATCTCTTTGGAAAAGATGGAAACAATCGAAATAACTGACAAAAGTCATAATATTCAAAATTAGCCCTATCTTGAAAGTTTTCACTTGCAAGACCAATCTTTCCATCTAATTCTATAACAGAATAATTTGCCACGACACTTCCAAATGCTTTAGCATAAGCACTTGAAATACATTCTCCCGCAATTCTAACATCTTTTCTAGGTTTAAAAAAAGTAACCTTAGAATTAATAAAATACCAAGAATCTTTTTCTTTCAGCAAATCTGGAT
>CAZRIC010000137.1:0-4090 GCA_964600095.1 uncultured Muribaculaceae bacterium | reverse complement strand
ATTGATTACAAAAAAGAAATTCCCAAGAAGAAAATAACGAAAAAAGAAGCTTAAAAATTCTAATTTTATTATGTAATAAGGCAGGGCATAATCCTGCTTTTTATGTTATAATGAGAATGAAGAAACAGCGATAGAATATTGTGGAAAGATAAAGGATAGTTTATGGTAAAAAAGCAACAATTTAATCTGTTATTGAAAGATTTATCAGTATGTGATAAGTGTACTAATAAGGATTGTTCAAAGAAAGCACTTATTAATATATATAAAGATTTTGATTTTTGTATTAACATTCCATCTATCTGGACGGATTGGTTTCATAGATTAGATTCTAAAATAATGATTGTAGGTCAGGATTGGGGCCCTTATTGTGATATGAAAAAGTTAAACGGATTATTAAGTAAAGATAAGGGCAATTGGAAAGAAATCATAGAGCTAGAAAAGAGTAATACAAAAAAGCAACTTAGTTATTATATAGAAGAGTCTTCTAATCACTTTTATAGTCTAGATGATATATTTATTACTAATGCAATATTGTGTGCAAGAAAAGGAGAAAATTATAGAGGAAATAATATTGATTTAAAGAAATCTACTATAAATTGTAGTGAATATCTTTTAAGACAAATAAAAATTGTTAAGCCTAAGGTTGTTTTAACTTTAGGATATTATCCGTTATTATCTCTATCAAAGATATTAAAATTTAACATAGAAAAAACATTAAGAGAAACAATTTTAAATCAGCCAGAAATACGAATTGGTGAATTTGTAATAATTCCACTATATCATCCTGTCGCACAAATAAAAAAAGAAATACAGTTAGTTCAGTATCGTAGAATTTGGAAGTATCTTAACTAGGAGTGTGAATATATGAAGCAAGAAGTATCTAAAATTATTTTGGGGACAGGTAGCTATGAAAATGTAAAAAAGGGAAATATGGTATCCATTACAGTAATGAAATAGGTGGAAGAATGAAAGAAAAAGTTCAATTAATAGTTCAACAATATTTGAAACAATTTCCAGAAGAAGAAACAAAAATATTACCTTTAAAAGAGTATTTAAAAAAGTTTGATGATGAAAAAATAATAGATTGGAATAATCAAGAAGGCCATCTAACAGTAGGAGCTTTTGTTTATTGTAAGGAAAAAGATAAATTCTTAGTTTTATATCATAAAGATTTAGAAATGTATTTATATCCAGGTGGTCATGTAGATAGATTAGATGAAAATCTATTTACTGCTTCTAAAAGAGAATTAAAAGAAGAGACTGGTTTAGAAAACTTAGAACCTATACTTATAGATAACATAGTATTACCATTTGATATTGATATTCATTTTATTCCTTTTAATAAAAGAGTAAATATGCCAGGGCATTATCACTTTGATTTCCGATATTTGTTTTTAGTAGATGACATGAGAGACATTATAATGGATGAAGAAGAATGTAAAAACTATCAGTGGATATCTTCTAATGAATTAAAAAAAGACAAAAATTATGGTAGTATTATTAATAAAATAGATCGCATTTTATAAAAAGAAGGTGGAAATATGAAGTACTTAGGAAGTAAAACAATTAAGACAGATAGATTAATTTTAAAAGCACAGACTATGGAAGAACAAAAAAGATTATGGGAAATTTTAATGCTTCCAGAGGTAAATCAATATTTTTTAATTGTGCCACCAAAGTGGAAAGAAAAATTAAAGAATTGGTCTATTCAAGAAAAATTTTATCAAGAAGAAATGAAATCTGCTAATGATGATAACATCTTTAAGTGGAGCATTTTTCTAAAAGATACAGGAAAATGTATTGGAAGAATAACTTGTCATGAAGCAAGTGATGAAGATCTATCTATTCAAAATCCAAATATTCGTGGAGTTGGTTGGATAATTGATCCCGATTATCAAAGAAAAGGGTATGGAAAAGAAGCCGCAAAAGCGATGCTAGATTATATGTTCTTAGAATGTGAAATAGAAGAAATAAAAACAGGAGCAGCTATTTTAAATCCGGCTTCATGGAAGCTAATGGAAAGTTTAGGATTTGAAAGACAAAGTAGTACCAAACAGATACAATATACTTTTTTAGAGGAATTAGTAGAAACTTATCAATATGTAATGACAAGAGAAAGATATCTATTATTAAGAGAAGATTATGTTTGATATCTATAGTGAAAAAATAAAAGCTTTGAAAAATTTTGAAAAAAAAGATATTTTGAATTCTAATTTTAGATTGTATGCGAAAAATGGTATGAGTATTTATTATGCACCACATAATGAAACAATTAATAGTAAAGCGAAAATATTTATTGTGGGAATAACTCCAGGATGGCAACAGACACAAATAGCTTATAAAACTGCTAATGATGGATTGAACAATGGAAAAGATTCTGATTTTATCAAAAAACAATGTAAAAAGAGTGCAAGATTTGCAGGTAGTATGAGAAAAAATTTAATTACAATGTTAGATGAATTAAATATAAATAAAAAATTAGGCGTTTCATCCTGTGCTGATTTATTTGATAGTCATGATGAATTATTACACACGACTTCTATTATTCCATATCCAGTTTTTATTAAGGAAAAAAATTATACAGGATCAAATCCTAAAATATTAGAAAGTTCAGTATTAACGGAATATACAAAAAAGTATTTTTATAAAGAAGTAAAGACTTTAAAGAATTCTTTAATAATTCCATTAGGAAAAGCCGTAGAAGAGGTATTAGAAAGAATGATTGATGAGAAGATAATAAAAAGAGAACAATGTCTCTTAGGATTTCCTCATCCTTCTGGTGCTAATGGTCATAGAAAAAAACAATTTGAAGAAAATAAAGATAACTTTTTCAATATTGTTAACCACTATTTTAAATAAGGAGGTAATTTATGGAAAAATTGTTTCTTGAGATTCCTACTATCAATAGAAAACAGGATGCTTTAGATTATTTAGAAGAAAATGTTAGATATCACTCTGATTTAAATGGGACTGGTAGTATGGATAATTGCTTGGATGGAATGTCTTATGAGGAATGGTTATTAGAACTTGTTAGAAGAGAAAATTTAGATTATGTAAATCAGATAAATAGATGTCTTTCTAAAACATTTTTTGTAGTAAGAGATAGCGATAATAGAATAGTTGGAATGATAAATATTAGGTATAATATTCCAAAAGAGAAATTGGAAACTTGGGCTTCTCACATTGGCTATGGTATTAGACCTACCGAAAGACAAAAAGGATATGCTAAAATTGCTTTGTATTTGGGGCTATTGGAGGAACAAAAATTAGGAGAGGAAAGAGTATTATTAGACTGCACAATAGATAATATAGGATCTAATAAAACGATTATTGCTTTAGGAGGAATCTTAGAAAGAACAGAATTAGATAACTATGATAATATGATGACTAATTATTACTGGATTAATGTAAATGATTCCATAGAAAAATATTTTGAACAATATAATGGTAGAATAAAGAAATAGGTGAAATATGAAAAGGTATAAGAGAGTAATGTTTGGAACAAAATCTCATGCAGGTGGTTTTGAGTATAAAATTAATGAAATCAATGAAACTAATCATTGGAACCCAAAAGCTACAACTCCAGAGGAAATGGGTGGATTCAATTTTTCTACAGAGGATAAAATTTTAAGATGGTTACTTAGAGGAGATACTATATACGATGTAGAAATTCCTGAAGGTACTGAAGTAATTGAGTGTGAAAGTAAAAATACTCCTCATGGGGTTTTTAGAAGTAATAAAATAATTTTAAGGAATCCTCGTAAATTAGATGATAATTTAGTAATGGATTTATATTTAAAATCGGATTTACCAGAGAATACTTATTTTCAATGTTTAACTTTTTTATCTTTAAGAAATTATGATAAAGTTTGTAAAAAAATTATAGAAGATAAAGTTCATAAAAATAATGTGGAACAGGTAATAGAAACTTTTACTACTTTTTTTGAGTTAAAAGAGGAAGATAAAAATGAATGTTATCGTGATGTATATCGATTATTGAACGAAATAAAATTTGATAACCTTTCTTACATTATAAGAAGAAAAGTAAAAAATGATTGTAAAGATATCGCTCATGTTATAACTCTTGCTT
>CAZRIC010000136.1:567-4123 GCA_964600095.1 uncultured Muribaculaceae bacterium | reverse complement strand
AAGTCTAACTGGTTATGCAGGGGGAATAGATAAAAAATTAAAACTATTAGAACTTGAAAAAGTAGATGTTTCTTCCTTTATGATTCCTAAAAAATAAAAAAGCAATTTTTATTGCTTTTAAATTAACTTTTCTGATTACTTTCTTGTTTTTGATAATCTATAAAAGATAGTACATATTGATATTTATTCTTTTGGACAAAACCAATTTTAGTTGCTATAGCAACACTTCTTTCATTGACAGCAAGAATATTAATTCTTTCTATATTTTGACTAAAAAGATCATCTACTACTGTTTTTAGTACCATTTGACCAATTCCTCTATTTTGAAATTCCTCAACAATATGATAAGTGATACCGCGTTCTTTTTCACTACCACCGATATCAAATCTGCCAATTACTTTTGAATCTGTGCTAAGAATATAGTAATGTATACAATCCTGTTTTTTATCCTGTTGTTTTAGTAAAAGATATTGCTCTTGATTTTTTGTCAAGGGAAGTATAAAATCTAAAAATTCACCATATTTATTAAAACGATATTCAGGCGGTTTCATACCGTCTGTTATTTTAGTTGGATCAATCATATTCTTCCTCCTACATTATTTATGTGCACTATCATAGTACTTTCTAATTTCTTTAGGCATTTCATCAGGAGTTATTGCCTTTACTCTTTTTTCTGTGCCATCTTTTAATGCCTCATCATAATACCAACATTTATAATTAATCATGTTTAAAGCTTGTTCTAATTCTTTCATTTCTTCTTCAATACTTTTTTTTCGTGCAAGAAACATTTCTTTTCTTTTCTCAATAGTTTTATCTCCTAGAGAACACCAATGCATAAATTCTTTAATTTCTTTTATTTGCATTCCAGACTTTTTAAGACATTCTATTACTCTTAATGCTTCCATTGTCTTTTCGTTGAATTTTCTAATACCTGAAGAATCTCTTTCTAAATCTAGTAATAAGCCTTCTTTATCATAGAATCTTAAAGTAGGAATTGTTAGTCCAAACATTTCTGAAACTTCTCCAATACTATACATAAAAACCTCCAAATTAAAAATAATGTTCGACCTAAAGTTAAGTTTAGGTATTACAATGATAGTAGCACATCTAAAGAAAAAGTGCAATAGGAGGTTATATATGAATGAAAATTTAGTATTAACAGAAGAATGGGATAAAACATTTCCGAAAAGTGAAGAAGTAATCAATAGAAAAGTAACTTTTCATAATCGTTATGGAATTACGTTAGTAGGCGATCTATATGAACCGAAAGAACAAAATGGAAAACTTCCTGCTATAGTAGTATGTGGACCATTTGGAGCGGTAAAAGAACAAGCGTCTGGTTTATATGCACAGGAAATGGCGAAAAGAGGCTTTATTACGCTTGCTTTTGATTCATCTTATACTGGTGAAAGTGGTGGGACGTCTAGATTTGTTGCATCCCCAGATATTAATACAGAAGATTTTAGTGCAGCTGTTGATTTTTTATCTGTTCAAGACAATGTTGACACTTTAAAAATCGCTATTATTGGTATCTGTGGATGGGGAGGAATGGCAGTAAATGCTGCAGCTATGGATACTAGAATTAAAGCAACAGTATCTTCTACTATGTATGATATGACAAGAGTAAAAGCAAATGGATATTTTGATGAGGCTGATAGTGAGGAAGCAAGATATGAATTAAGAAAAAGTCTAAATGCTCAAAGAATAGAAGATTATAAAAATGGGGAGTATAAACTAGATGGTGGAGTATCTGACCCAATGCCAGAGGATGCGCCTTTCTACTTCAAAGATTATCATGACTATTATAAAACAGAAAGAGGATATCATAAGAGAAGTCTGAATTCAAATGACGGATGGAATACAACTTCTACCTTAGCCTTTATCAATATGCCAATATTACAGTATGCTCATGAAATAAGAAGTGCAGTACTCCTTATTCATGGTGAAAAGGCGCATTCTAGATATTTTAGTGAAGATGTTTATAAAAAACTAAAAGGAGATAATAAAGAACTTATGATTATACCAAATGCTGTTCATACAGATTTATACGATAAAATGGATGTAATACCTTTTGATAAAATAGAGAAGTTCTTTAGGAATTATTTGAGGTAGTATGAATAATAGAATCATAATTATCATTATTCCTATTCTTTTAGTTTTTTCTATTTTACTTTATTTAGGGAAAGAAAAAGAAAAGTTGGAGGTTAAAAAAATGGATATAAAAGAGAATGCATCTAATAATACCAATTTTAATTTTAAAACTAAAACAGTAGAACTCAATAGTGGATATGATATGCCAATTATTGGGCTTGGAACTTGGACTCAAAACGATTCAGAAACTGAAAATTCTGTTTATCATGCA
Organism: uncultured Muribaculaceae bacterium; assembly: GCA_964600095.1. Classification (GTDB taxonomy): domain Bacteria; phylum Bacillota_I; class Bacilli_A; order RF39; family UBA660; genus UBA5578. The sequence continues at coordinate 1,761 of CAZRIC010000136.1, read as the reverse complement.
TTAAAAGATGGGTATAGACTGATTGATACCGCACAATATTATGGAAATGAAATTGGTGTTGGTAATGGAATCAAAAAAGCAATAGAGGAAAGTATTGTTAAAAGAGAAGATATATTTGTAACTACGAAAGTATCTCCAGGGAATTATTACAATACCGACAAATCTATTGATGAATCATTAAAAAAGTTAAATCTAGAATATATTGATTTACTTTTAATTCATCAACACGGTTCCAATGATGAAGAAGTATATAAAGCGATGGAAAGAGCAGTAAGAGATGGAAAAGTAAGATCAATTGGTATTTCTAATTATTATACAAAAGAAGCAATCGATGAGGTATTAAGGTATGCGACAATTACTCCTTCGGTAATTTAAAATGAAAATCATTTGTACTATCAAAATAAAGAACTCCAAGAATATGTTAGCCAATATGGAATTATTATAGAATCTTGGTATCCATTTGGTGGAAGAGGACATACAAAAGATCATTTTAATAACGAAGTAATTGTAGAGCTTTCTAAAAAGTATCATAAGACTTCTGCTCAAATTATTTTAAGATGGCAATTACAAGCTGGATATATTGTAATTCCAGGTTCTAGTAATCCTGAACATATAAAGGAAAACTATGAAGTATTTGATTTTGAGTTATCGGATTCTGATATGGAAAAAATTGCAAGCTTAAATCAAAAAGAAAGATATGAAAACTGGTAATAGAATTGAAAAATTTATAAAATGAAAACAACTTGTTTAAAAGTTAATTTTATGTTAGAATGTATATAGGTGGAGTTATTTCCATACAATAAAAAAGGGAACATTCAGTTTTGGTATGCTGAATGTCTACCCAATTGTTTTAGATGGACATTTAATCTAATTGATTAAGTGTCATTTTTTTATTGCCAATACCAGTAAGGTAAGGAGTAATAAAATGATGGCAATGAGGTTTAAAACTTTAAGTATAAAAGTTCTAGTTTTCATTTCATCAAACCTCCTTTCTATGTAGGAGGCAGACACTCAGCGACTGAAGTTCCTATATTTATTATATCGAACATTTATTCTATATACAAGAAAAATAGTAGAAAATGATAATAAAAAATATATGGATTTCCTATTGACACGGGAGTTAAACACGGGTGTATGATGAAATTGTTAGTAGAAATAAAAGCATTTCCATATAAGATATTATCTAAAGTATAA
>CAZRIC010000136.1:0-557 GCA_964600095.1 uncultured Muribaculaceae bacterium | reverse complement strand
GTTAGTAGAAATAAAAAATAGAATTTATAGAATAAAGTAAAGCGGAACAAATGTTTAAATTGAAATATTTGAAGGATTGCTTTATATTTTTAATATTAGTAGACAGTGGATACTATTAATAGAGAAATGGTTAGACTAAAATCTTATGAATTTACTTTTTGCTGTGATATAATGATAATAGAAATAGAGGATTGATAGTATGAAAAAACAAACAGCAGGTAGAGATAATTTAGGAGAGTTAGCACCTAAATTTGCAGAACTTAATGATGATGTATTATTTGGGGAAGTGTGGAGTAGAGAGGATAAATTATCCTTAAGAGATAGAAGTATGATCACAATATCAGCTTTAATGGCACAAGGATTATTTCCACAACTTAAATCTCATTTTATAATGGGAAAAGAACATGGAATTACGAAAGAGGAAGCTGTTGAAATCGTAACACAACTTGCCTTTTATGCAGGTTGGCCAAAAGCTTGGAGTGCTTTTAGTTTAATTCAGGAGGTATCTGATAATGAATAAAGAAGAGTTTGATAATGAGAATGTATTTGGTTTGGGA
>CAZRIC010000135.1:0-4138 GCA_964600095.1 uncultured Muribaculaceae bacterium | reverse complement strand
CTACACCTTTAATACGTGCCATAAAACACCTCCTATATTAACCTTGTCTTTGTTTATGTTTTGGGTTTGTACAAACTACCATAACACGGCCCTTACGTTTAATAATTTTACATTTTTCACACATTGGTTTTACTGATGCTCTAACTTTCATAAAATCCCTCCTACTTTCGATAAATTATACGACCATGTGATAAATCGTAGGTTGAAAGTTCAACCGTTACGGTATCTCCAGCTAAGATACGAATCATATTCATTCGCATTTTACCTGATACATGTGCCGTAATAACATGTTTATTCGTTAACTCTACTTTAAAATTGTAGCCAGGTAGTACTTCTAATACTTTACCTTCCATTTCGATAACATCTTGCTTCGCCATTTTATCACCTCTTCGTCAATATCGTATATCCTTCTTTTGTGATTAATACTGTATGTTCAAAGTGAGCAGATGGTTCTCCATCAGCAGTAACTACTGTCCAATCATCATCTAATAGATAAACATCGGCAGTCCCTAAATTTAGCATAGGCTCTACAGCAATTACCATTCCTTCTTTTAAAACTGGACCAGTATTCTTATGTCCATAGTTTGGAACTTCTGGATCCTCGTGTAAGTGATTTCCTACTCCATGCCCCACAAGTTCTTTTACAACCCCTAAGTTGTGTTCCAACGCATAAGTTTCTACTGCATGGCCAATATCGCCCACATGCGCACCTTCCTTGATAACCTCTAAACCTTTATATAAAGCTTTTTCAGTATGTTCTAAAAGATACTTTTTTTCTTCACTAATATTGCCAACTGCATAGCTCCAAGCAGAATCTCCATGATATCCTTTATAGCAAGCACAGATATCTAGAGTTACAATATCACCATCTTTTAATTTACGATTACTAGCAATCCCATGCACAACTTCTTCATTAATAGAAATACAAATGTTAGCAGGATAACCCTCATAATGATAGCAAGATGGTGTTGCACCCCTACTAATAATATAGTCTCTAGCAAGGGTATCTATTTTCTTTGTTGTAATGCCAGGCTTTAAGTAGGGAATTAAATATTTATGTGTATCCCCTACTATCTCTCCAGCAATCTTTAAAAGTTCAATTTCACGTTCTGTCTTTATATTAATCACAATTATTCACCTATGATTTTTTCGATTTCTTTAAAGGTACCAACTTTGCCTACACTACTATCGATTCTAAATAATACACCCTTTTTATCATAGTAGTCAATTAAAGGAGCCGTTTCTTTCATATAAGTATCATATCTTACATCATAAGTTTCTGCAGTATCATCAGAGCGATGTTGTAATTCAACATGGCAATTATCACAGTAGCCATCTACTTTTGGCTTCAAATCTTCTGCTTCACTATTGTAAATTGCTCCGCAAGTTGGACAAGTAAGACGTCCTGTAATTCTTTTTTTAGCAATTTCTTTATCAAGTTCTAATAGTATAACATTTCCAAGAGGCATGTCGATTTCTGAAAGAATTTTCTCATAGGCTTCTGCCTGTGATGTATTTCTTGGGAAACCGTCTAAAATATAACCATTTTTACAATCCTCTTTCGCTAATCTTTCTTTTAATAGTTCTAAAACAATTTCATCTGGAACAAGTTTTCCTTGTTCAATTAATTCTGAAATTAATTTTGCACGATCATCATTAGCTTTCTTTGCACTTCTAAGTAAATCACCTGTAGAAATATGAGGAATCCCGTATTTCTCTTCTATTAACGTAGAATGTGTTCCCTTACCAGCTGCTGGTGGGGCTATAAATATTATACTTTTCATTATCTTCTTCTCCCTTTTCTTCCTTTTGTATAGGTCCTACTAACCAATTGACTTTCTAATTGTTTGTAAGTTTCAAGTGCAACTCCAACAACAATCAATAGTCCTGTACCACTTAATGTGACACTTTTTTGTAATGTTGATAACTTACTAAATAGAATTGGAAGTGAAGCAAGTAGTGCTAAAAAGCAAGCACCAACAATTGTTATTCTTTTTAATACTCTTTTAATGTATTGTTCTGTTTCTTTACCAGGTCTTACTCCTGGAATATATCCACCATTTTTATTTAAATTATCAGATAACTCACTTGGTTTTAACTGCATAAATGTATAAATATATGCAAAAACAATAATTAATATTACATAAAGTAAGAAACCTGTTAAAGTCTCATAACTTAAATATTTTGCAATAAATAGTGAAAAATCAGCATTCTTCACAAATGATGCAATAATTTGTGGAATAGATATAATTGCTGATGCAAAGATAACAGGCATTACACCAGCACTATTTAATTTAAATGGAATATAGTTTTGCTTTCCTAACATACTTGTTGATTTATTAGCATATTGAATTGGAATTCTACGTTCTGCACATTCCTCAAAAACAACACCAATAATAATTCCTAAGAATACTACAACAAATAATATAAAAGTTAATATTCCCATAAAGTCTTTACCATTTGTGATTAATTCTGTCCATAGACTAGAAAACATTGCTGGTAAAGTTGTAATAATACCTGCCATGATAATCATTGAAATACCGTTTCCGATACCTTTTTGGGTTACTTGATCACCAATCCACAATAGTAAAGCTGTACCAGCAGTTAATACTAAAGCATATAACATATAATCCATTGGAGATCCATTCTTAATATAAGCGAATGAATACATATAACCTTGAACAAAGGCAAGTACTATACCTACAATCCTCGTTATTTGATTAAGTTTATTTCTGCCAACTCCACCTTGCTTACTAAGCTCTGATAAATAAGGAATAATATCCATAGATAATAGCTGAATAGCAATAGAAGCTGTAATATAAGGCATTACACCTAGTGCAAATATTGAGGCTTTCTCAAATGCCCCCCCACTCATTGCATTTACAATTTCTAGGAACCCTAGACCAGATCTATCAATTTCTACACCTGGTACAGCAATAGCAGTTCCTAACTTAAAGATAAATAGGGCAGCAAACGTAAATAGGATTTTCTTTTGAATATCTCTATTCTTTGGATTAAATATTTGCTTAACTGTTGCAAACATATTAAATCACCTCTGCTTTTCCACCCATTTTCTCAATTTTTTCAACAGCAGTTTTTGAGAATCTGTTAGCTTTAACAGTGATTTTCTTAGTTAATTCCCCATTACCTAATACTTTAACACCATCTAATTGTTGCTTTAAAATTCCCATTTCTTTTAATAATTCTGGAGTAACAACAGCTCCATCTTCAAATTTTTCTAAATCACTAACATTAATTGTTGCATATTCAATTTTGAATGGTGCATTAGAGAATCCTCTCTTTGGTAAACGTCTGAATAAAGGTAATTGTCCACCTTCAAATCCAGGTCTTACTCCTCCACCACTTCTAGCATTTTGTCCTTTATGACCTTTTCCTGCAGTCTTACCGTTTCCTGTAGCAACTCCACGGCCGACTCTTTTTCTTTCTTTAACAGCGCCTTCTGGCTGATATAATGTATGTAATTTCATATTATATCAAGTCCTCTACTTTCTTTCCACGTAGACGTGCTACTTCTTCTACGCTCTTTTGTGACTGTAATGCTCTTAAAGTTGCATATGCAGTATTGATCTTAGTTTTAGATCCTTGTGATTTAGATAAAATATCTTTAACTCCTGCCATTTCAAGTACTTTACGAACAGCACCACCAGCTTTAATTCCTGTACCTTTATTAGCAGGTTTTAACATAACTTTACTAGCGCTACAAACACCGATTGCTTCATGTGGGATAGTACGGTTATCAACTAATGAAACTGTAACGATATTTTTAACAGCTGCTTCTTTTGCCTTTTTAATAGCATCTGGTACTTCGTTTGCTTTACCAGTTCCTAAACCTACTTTACCCTTTCTATCTCCAACTACAACAACAGCTGAGAAACGGAAATGGCGTCCACCTTTTGTTACTTTTGTAACACGGCCGATAGCAATGGTAGCTTCTTCATAAAGTTTTGGTTGTCTTTGTCTTGAATCTCTTTGACGTTTTTCTCCTCTGTTACGAGGCTCTCTTTTAGCAGTTTTTGAAGTTTTTTCAGTATTTGTATTTTCTTCAGTTTCAACTGCTTCTACTTTTTCGATTTTCTCTTCCATCATTACCCTCCTTTTAGAATTCTAATCCGTTTTC
>CAZRIC010000134.1:894-4151 GCA_964600095.1 uncultured Muribaculaceae bacterium | reverse complement strand
GCTGAGGGAGAAAAACAAAGTGCCATTTTAAGAGCTGAGGCTAATAAAGAGTCTAAGATTAGAATTGCAGAGGGTGAAGCAGAAGCCTTATTAAAATTAAAACAGGCAGAAGCAGATGGTATTAGACTTTTAAAACAAGCAGAAGCGGATGGAATTGAGAAATTAAAGAATGCTGGCGCAGATGAAACTGTATTACGACTAAAAAGTTTTGATGCTTTGGCAAAAATGGCTGACGGTCAGGCAACTAAAATTATTGTTCCAGCAGAATTACAAGGAGTAGCAACTTTAGGTACAACATTATCAGAAGTAATTGATAAAAAACAAAAGTAAAAAGTCAAAAATTCTAATTTGTAAAAATTGGAATTTTTTTCCCATAAAAGGATAGGAGTGATAGTGTGGAATATATTAGCATAGGAATGAATATAGTTGTTCTCATTCTTCTAATAATTTTAATTATTAAAAATAAAAATAATGAAGGCGTTGTTGAGAAAATTGGAAAATTAGAAACTGATATTGTTAGAGAAATTGGCGACTTTAAAGCAGATTTTAGTAGAGATATCCGTGATGATTTTGAAAATACAAATGAAAAAATTGATAAACGGTTACGTCTTATTAGTGACAAAGTAAATGAACGATTGGATGAAAACTTTGAAAAAACAAATCGAACATTTACTTCTGTTTTGGAAAGGCTTTCTAAAATTGATGAAGCCCAGAAAAAAATAGATAGTTTATCTAGTGATATTGTCTCTTTACAAGGAATATTGACAGATAAAAAAACAAGAGGTATCTTTGGTGAAGTTAATTTAGAACACATTATGGTAAATGTATTTGGCCCTAATAATAAAAAAATATATGAAATGCAACATTCATTTGATAATGGTACAATTGCAGATTGTGTTTTATTTGCACCAGAGCCTTTAGGTACGATTGCTATTGATTCAAAATTCCCATTAGAAAATTATCAAGCTATGGTGAATAAGAAGAACTCTATGGATATGCGTACAAATGCTGAAAAGTTATTTAAGGTAGATATAAAAAAGCATATTGATGCTATTAGTAGTAAATATATTATTCCAGGAGTTACTAGTGATCAGGCTATTTTATTCTTACCAGCAGAAGCTATTTTTGCAGAAATTAATGCTTATCATACAGAATTATTAGAATATGCCTATAAGAAAAAGGTTTGGATAACGTCTCCAACAACTTTAATTAGTACATTAACAATTATTCAAATTGTGATGAAAAATATGGAACGTGATAAATATGCTAAAATTATTCATAAAGAATTACAGTTATTAGATAATGAATTTATTAAATATAAAGAACGTTGGGATAAGCTTTATAGGAGTATTGAAACAGTTAGTAAAGATGTAAAAGATATTCATACTACTACAGATAAAATTACAAAAAGATTTAATAGTATTAATCAAGTAGAAATGGGGGCTATCGATTATGAAGAAAATCCTATCGATAATTAATTGGTTACTCATTATTGTATCTATTATAGGAAGCATTTATTTAGTAATTACTCGTGATGATAAAATAGGTCTAATTTTAAAAGATCTATCTATTGTAATAACTATTACATCCCCTTATTGGGTAGAAAAATTATTTCATAAGAAATTGTCTCCTGTTATAAAGTTTATCTGCATATTATTTGTATTTTGTTCTCATTTTTTAGGAGTAACGATAGAATTATATAATGAGTTTACTTATTATGATAAAATTACACATGCATTATCGGGTGTTTTAACAGCATTTCTTGCTATGTTACTTTTAAAACAATTAGGTATGTATGATGAAAATAAAATATTTTTTAATATATTATTTATCATTTCAATAACTCTTTCTGTAGCTGTTTGCTGGGAGTTCTTTGAGTATTTTGGAAACATACTCTTTGGTGGAGATGCTCAAAGAGTTGTTAAAACTGGAATAAACGATACTATGCAAGATATGTTAGTAGCATTCCTTGGTTCTATTATTGTATCCATTATTTATTGTATAGAAGAAAAGAAAAAAATAAATGGTATGGTAAAAAGTTTTATGAACGGAATAAAATAGATAGCATTGCTATCTATTTTTTGATATAATGAAGATGAAATAAAAAAGAATATATAAATGCTCTTTTTTGGTGTTTGGTGGTTTATAGTATAATATAGATGGTGATGTTATGAAAATAAAACATTTTCTCCTTTTTGTGGTGAGCTTTTTTGTCTTTGAATTTAAAGTAAATGCTCTTGTTTGTAATTATAATATTAGTGGTTATGAAGATGATGATTTATATTGGGTAGTAGATTCTGATGAAAGTAAACCAGCGGAAGCTAAAATTAATATGATAGGTGGATTACTAACTGATGCTGGAAGAGAGCCTGTTTTAAATTGGGAAGATTCTACTGGATATTCAGCTTCGGAAGATATTAATAGTGGAAAATGTCCAGAATATTTAATTCAAACTTATGCACAAGGAGGGTTCCATGGCTATGAAGTTTTTATGTCAGATTCTAGCCATTTATCTTCGATTGTTAATGACCATCAAGATTATTTAGTTTGGAATGCAGATCTTAGTGTTATTGTATTTAAGCTTGCTAATAGAAAAAAAGATTCTAATGTAGCTGTAACTTGTGCATATTCACATTCGGATGATTCTGACTTCAAATTTAACCTATTATATGATAAGAATGGCAATTTGATTGGAACAGATGCGCCTAATAATTGGTATCAAGCAAAAACAATTTTATCGTATACTGCTTATGAAGAAAAACTAAATTCTAATTCTTGTAATATAAATGCATATCGTTGTTTCGATGGAGAAATAGGTTATAATAGAGTTTATTTAAATTCATCAGGCTTTATGCTGGAAGATAGAACATTTTCAGCTGATTATGCATTATGCCCAAAATACGATTTTAATCAGAATAGTAGTGATTCGACTTTCCAAGATCCTGTTACTTCTGATACCGCATGTAAATGGTATTCAGAATATGTTAATGAATTAAGCGAAGCAGCAAAAAAGTATGGTGATTGTAATAAAAAAGATAATTCTTGTGGTAGTGCAATGAATGAGTTTAATCAAGCAGAAAAAAAAGTTGAAACTTTTTGTAAATCTATTTATTCAATGGCATATTATTCAGATTCATGTGTTCAAAAGTGCACAGAATTGGATAATAAAATTTTTGAAATAAAAAAGACTTATGGAATAGATACTATTGGTGATAATGAAAAATGTGGATTAACATCAAGAGTATTAAACTGGGTAA
>CAZRIC010000134.1:0-884 GCA_964600095.1 uncultured Muribaculaceae bacterium | reverse complement strand
GAAAATAATCAATTGGTTAAGATATATAGTACCAGTACTACTAATCCTACTAAGTATATTAGATTTTATAAAGGCAATAGCAGCAGATAATGAAGATGAAGTAAAAAAGGTAACTAGTAAATTTGTAAAAAGGTTGATAGTAGCAGTTATTATATTCTTATTACCACTATCCTTAGAATTCTTATTAGGAATATTTGGTATTAATACAAATAATTTCTGTTTATAATAAAAAAGGATATATAAATTATCCTTTTTAAGTGTTTTTATAGTATAATATAGATGGTGGTGTTATGAAAATAAAATATTTTCTTCTTTTTGTGGTAAGCTTTTTTGCCATTGAATTTAAAGTAAATGCTCTTACTTGTGATTATAATGTTAGCGGGTATAAAGAAGATCCAATTAATTGGTCTTTAGATATGGATACTGGCACAGCAAAAATGAAACAGACATTGAATGTTTTAATGCATGATACTAATTCTTCTGAAGATATTATAAATTGGGAAAATAGTAGTTATAGCTATAATGCTAAGGGATCTAGTTGTCCAAAATATTTAATTCAATCAAAAGGCTTAAACTGTTTAGGCCCTTTATGTGTAACTGATAATCGAATGTTTGCAGCTGATGAGTCTACGTTAAATACGATGTTATCAGAAAATGAAGTTCAAAAAAATACTCATCGAGAAGTACATGTTATGCAATTAGCTACTAGAAGAAAAGAAAATACAAAAGGAGCAACTTGTAAATATTCAGGATCTTTTAGTAATAGTTATTTTGGAATAGAAACTGGATTACCAATCGAAATCAATTTGTATTATGATGGTAATGGAAATTTATTAAGTCTAGATTCTAATATGAATCAAAAATATGGAAGTTATGTTATCGTT
>CAZRIC010000133.1:0-4160 GCA_964600095.1 uncultured Muribaculaceae bacterium | reverse complement strand
TTCTACTCCTAGTTCTTTTTCAATTGTAAAATGAATCTTATTTCCATCTATTTTTACATCAGAACAATTTGGTTGATAAAGAGTTCTAACAATAATATCCGTATCTTCTGATAAATCAGCATTACTTCTAAGTCTTACATTAAAAGTATCATTATACTCTATTTTTTTATTGGCTACCATCGTTTTACTATCATTATCATAAGAATACCATATATTGACATCAAAAGATCCATTTACTCCTACTTGATCACCCGTTTTATATCCTTTAAACTTATGATTAATAACCCAGCATCCCAAAACGGTAGAGGGAGATTCTTCCACTTCTATTTCATAATTATTTTTAAAACTTTTCTTCCCTTTTCCAATAATTGATTTTGCCACAATTTCCTTATAGGCTGCCATATAATCACTCCTCACTTTAATGTATGCTTTCCTATGGAAAATGTACCATTTTTTTCAATATTTATAGAAATTTAAAAACTACATGATATAATAAAATAGAAGTCTTAGGAGGTATTATAGTGATAGAAGAGGTAAAAAAACAAGTGGAAGAACTCTTAAATAATGATAATTCTGGTCATGGAATGGAACATATCAATAGAGTATTAAACTTATCATTAAAGTTTGCGAAAGTAGAACATGCAGATGAGACAATAGTTGCCTTGATTGCTTTATTACATGATATAGATGATTATAAGTTATTTGATACTGAAGAAAATTTAACAAATGCGAAAAAAATTATGCATAGTTGTAAGGTAGATAAAGATATACAAGAAAAAGTATGTCTTGCCATCAATCATATTGGTTATAGTAAAAGATTAAAAGGATACTGCCCTACTACTCTTGAAGGAAAAATAGTATCTGATGCGGATATGTGTGATGCCTTGGGCGCTAACGGGATTTTAAGAATTTGCATGTATCATATCAAAAATGGAAGTCCTTTCTTTAACAAAGACATATTTCCAATTGAAAATATATCTGCTCAAAAATATAAAAGATGCGCTGATAGTGGTGTATGCCATATATTTGAAAAATTGCTAAAGCTTAAAAATCTAATGTTAACAGAATCTGGTAAAGAAGAAGCACAAGCAAGGCATCAAATTGTAGTAGACTTTTTATATCACTTATTTGCAGAAGAAAATGTTCCAGAATGGACTGATTATTTAAATAATTATCTAAATAACAATTAAAAAAAGATACTTTTGTATCTTTTATTTTTCTTCCTCTTCTTCTAATACAGCTTTTTCTAAAATATCTTTTGGTACTTCTATCTCTTCTACTTTCTCATAATCTGTATAAGAAAATTTCATAGAATATTCTTCTATATCTTTTTTATATTCTTCATTTAAGATATCGCCAAAATCTAGTTCTAATTTAGAAATATAACCATCTTTAATATAAACATCTACCAGGATATCTTTCGAAAAGTCTAGTCCTACAATCTCTGAATTTTCACTAAATTTCTCATTTGCTTTCTTCTTATCTAAAACAAGTTCTAATTTTTTATATCCTTCTAAATCTGTTTTTACTTCCTTAACCGTATCTGTAATAGAAACAATGCTATTTAAAAAGAGTAAACTTTCTCTCATATTGGGAATATCGTAAATAGAATAGCCCCAAGTATTTCCTTCATCACCACTACTATATTGATAAAGTTTATTGTCCTTTTCTACTGTATAATTTTCTACATCCATAGTACTTCCAGCAAAAAAGCTTTGTGTTACAAAATGACTAGAAGTTTTGGTATAAGTTCCTATTGTTTTTTCTTGAAAAGAATATTCTTCACTACCTACAATAGTTCTTACTTCCATTTTATAAGAATTAGAATTATTAGTTTTATCTAATGCCTCTTTTAAAATTTCATCTGCATTTTTACTCTGACATCCTGTCAAAATGAACATAGATAAAAAAGTAAAGGCAACTATTTTTACATACTTCATTTTTATTCTCCTTCTACGTTATTATAGCATATTTTCAAATAAGAATAAAGAAAAAAGTAGTTACCTACTTTTTACATTTCCATATTAGCTGAGCCATTAAGAAGTTGAGCAAATTCTTCTGGTGTTAAGTAAGTTGCTTCATCCAAATTTTTTGGATAAGCAGTATCTACTTTGTCATTACGTCCAACAAGCTCAATTGTTACATCATAAATAGACATTCCCATTAAAGCTCCTTCTCCCATGATTGTACTAGCATCAATTGTCATACTAGCAAGTTCACCATCTTTTAAATAAGCATAGAATTTAATTTCTTCTGGAGCTGATTCAAAAGATTTTTCTACTTCTTCTTTTTCTTCATCAGATTCTAATTCTTTCTTTGCAGCATCAATCATACTCTTCTTAGAAACAGTAATTTCTAATTTGTCATATCCATCTTTATCAGATTTTACCTTTTTAACACTTGATAAATACTTCATAAACTCATCAATATTTTTATCAAATTCTTCACCAGTTACTTTTTCAGCATTATCCATAACATCATTTTCTACTGTTGTATAAACCCATCTATTATTTTCATTATCAAATTGATATTGATTAAGTTTATCACCTTTTTTCATCATATATAATTCTTGTTCCTCAGATTGTCCTAACATAGTAACTGAATATTTCATGTGCATAAAATCTTTTGCAACTGCAAATTCCATCTTCATAGGAATTTTCATTTCTGCTGTTCCCATTGACAATTCTAAATTCATGGAAATAGCATTGGTATCTTTCATTTTTAATAATGCATTTTCTAAATCTTTCTTAGGATTTCCTTTACCGCATCCTGTTACTAAAAGCATTACTACTAATAAAAGACTTAAATATCTTAATTTTTTCATATCTTCACTCCTCCTATCTACATTATACAGTATTTTTCTTGCTTTTATTAAAAAAAGAATTTTTTTAACATATTTTTGTCTATTTCTTTACAGCTTTCTATACGATTTTCTGGTATAGAAAGAGAAGAAATACGATTCCAACTACTAAAAGTAATAGAAAAATTAGAAAAATAAATATTTTTTTCTTTAGATAAATATACTTTTTTACTAGAATTAATTCCTGTTATTTTTCCATTTTTCATGTAAAAATCAAAAGATATTTCTTTGGAATTGTTAAATATGGTAACCTTATATTTTTTTTCACTCTTTTTATCAGAAGCAAGTTTTTTTATTTTAATATCTTTTTTCTTGAAATCTACTTTTTTCCATTCTACTCTAGAAATTTCTTGAGAGCTTTTAACACAGTCTTCCGATAAATTTTGAAAAAGATAAAAAGTAATATTATCCCCATCCATATTCGCATATAAGTCTAATTCTATAGGATTCCAAACATAGTCTGTTGTAAGACTAGCTGATAAAACTTTCTTTTTATAATTAGCAGATCCTTTTAAATCTATTTTATAATCATCTAAAAATAAACTAACAGTTCCCTCCATATGAATGCTTTCTAACTCTTTTAAGCTCTTAAAAGCTTTCCATAATTCTACTTTAGAATAAATCCATATTCCTAATAATGTGAATAGTCCTAGTAAACATAAAGATAAAATGACTCTCTTATATTTCATTTAACCTCCTATACAATTTTACCATCTAGACTCCATGTTTTTACATCTGTAATTTCTACATCTACAATAGAACCAATTGCTGATGAATCTCCATCTACATTTACTAATTTCATAGTATCTGTATAACCCATTAGATTTCCCTTTTCACCAGTACCTTCAATTAATACTTTTACGGTTTTACCTAAATATTCTTGATTCTTTTTATTAGCATAAGTATTTACTACATCATTTAATTCTTGTAATCTATTATTTTTTTCTTCGATAGAAGTATTATCTTTCATTTTAGCTGCTGGAGTACCTACTCTTGGTGAAAAAATAAAAGTAAAAGCAGAATCATATTCACACTTTTTAACAATTTCTAAAGTATCTTTAAAATCCTCCTCAGTCTCACCTGGAAAACCTACAATGATATCTGTAGTAAGAGCAAGATTTGGGATTGTTCTTTTTAACTTATCTACCAATTCCAAATACTTTTCTTTTGTATATCTTCTTCCCATCAATTTTAAAATTCGATCAGATCCACTTTGAAGTGGTAAATGAACATAAGGCATAATATTATCATATTTACTAATTACTTCAATCATCTTATCATCAAAATCCCAAGGATGACT
>CAZRIC010000132.1:3492-4205 GCA_964600095.1 uncultured Muribaculaceae bacterium | reverse complement strand
CTACTCCTACTACTCCTACTATTCCTAATTTCACTAAAAAGGAAATATTCATCCCTGCTACAAATAAGATTCCTAAAATAGACATTACAATAATAGAACCTGTTCCAAAATCAGGTTGTAGCATTATTAGTCCAAATAAGCAGAGAGTAAAAAGTAAAACAGGAAAATATTTTTTATGAGTACATAGATATTTAGAAGTAAAAATAATCAGTCCTAATTTCGTAAATTCACTTGGTTGTATTCCAAAAGAACCGATTCCGAACCAACTACGACTACCATTTCTAACACTTCCAATTCCAGGTATTAAAACCAATATTAAAAGAATAATACAAAGAAGTATAATACTATTTGCTTTTTTATAATAAATAGAATAATCAATTTTACTAATAATTCCCATTAGAATAATTCCTACTAAAAAGAAAATACCTTGGTTTTTAACAAATTTAAAAGGATCATTATATTTATACTCTGCCCAAATATAAGAAGAAGAATAAATCATAATAAGACCAAATATAGCAAGCGCTAAAACACTTATGACAAGCAACCATTCAACCTTTCTTTTCATATCCACACTCCAAATAAAAGAGCAAGTAAACTAGCAAATAGTCCAATAATCCAAAAAATCTTTACAACTTCTCTTTCAGGCATATATTTTTCAAAGGTATGATGAATGGGAGTCATTGGAAATATTCTTTTATGAGTAAATTTATAAT
>CAZRIC010000132.1:0-3482 GCA_964600095.1 uncultured Muribaculaceae bacterium | reverse complement strand
TACAAGTTGTTGTTTCTAAGACAAATACAAACCCTATTATTAATAGTAACAGTTCATGTCTAGTTAAAATAGCAAGAATTCCTAAAGTAGCTCCTAAGGATAAGGAACCAGTATCACCCATAAATACTTTAGCAGGATTAGTATTGAAAAAAAGAAAACCAGTTAGAGAACCAATTAAAGTAAAAATAAAAATAGATATTTCTTGATAGCCTTCTAACCATCCTGTCATAGCAGTAATAATTCCCATTGTAAAAAGAGAAATAATAGATAATCCAGCAGCAAGTCCATCTAATCCATCCGTTAAATTGACAGCATTACTACTACTAATTAACACTAATAGAATAAATAAACCATAAAGCCATCCAATATTCCACTTTATTCCCAATGTATGAATCCAAAGTAACGGTTCATTTCCAGCAATCATAAAAAAATAAAATAGAAAAACAGCTAATACCAATTGTAAAAATAATTTAGCAAGCTCGGATAAACCTTTATTATTATTTTGAGAAATAATTAAGTAATCATCTATTAAACCAATTATGGCATATCCTATAAAAGCAAATATACAAATAAATAAATTATAGGTCATTTCTATTTTATTTGTAATAACTAATACTATCATCAAAATAATAGTAGGCAATATAAAAATTAGTCCCCCCATAGTAGGAACATTACTTTTATCATGATGAGTTTCTTTTAAATAGACACTAAGTCTTTGATTCATTTTCTTATTTCTTAAAATAGGTAATAAAATTACTCCAACGATAAGAGAAAAAAATAAGCCTATCATCATCGCTATAATACATTTTATAAATAGCAGCATGGTGTTTCCTCCTATCCAAGTATATTCATAAGAAGACTTAATAAGCACAAAAAAAGGGCTAAGCCCTTCTCTTTTTCTTATCCTTTTTCATTGGTACTTGTTCTTGTTCTTCTTCTAAATCATCACTAGATAAAATCTCTGAATTTTCTACAATTTCTGCTACTTCATCTTCTTTTTCTTCTACTATTTCAGCATCCTCAACTTCTACTTCTACTGATGGAGAAATCTCTTCTACTGAATAGGTATTTCCAGTTTCTAAGAAAGTTTTTGCTTCTAAAGATTTTTGAACAACTACATAATGAGTATTTTTAAAAACTAATACAATTAAAAGTCCTGTTATAAAAATTCCTAATAATATAAAATCAAAGAAATCTCTAGTATCTTTTAAAAACACGCGATAATGAAATTCTTCAAAAATATTTCTCTTTTTCTTAACTACCTCTTCTGTTTCTTTTTCTGATGTCACTTTAGATAATTGCTCTTCTTGAGCACGAACAGGTATCACCTGAAAACTCATAACCAACAAAAGTACCAATATCAGTTTTTTCAAACCTTTAATAACCAAACACCTCCCTGTACCCTATATACATCATACCAAAAAGAAAGATTCCATTTCAATACTTTTCCATCATTTTATGAAATTTTATCTTCCTTATCATATTCATCAAAAACATTTCCTATAATTTCTTCAATAATATCTTCAATCGTAATAACTCCTACCCAATTTCCATTTTTCATTACTTTAGCAATTGGTACATGCTTTCTATTCAAAAGAAAGAAAGCATCATCAATAATCATGTCATAAGAAATTTCCTCAATTTTTCGAATATAATTTTTCAAAGAAAAAAACATTGTCTTTTTTAAGAGTAAATCTTTAACATTTAAAACACCAATAACGTCTCCATCATCCATAATAGGAAATCTAGTATATTTGGTCTCTTGAATAGTACGCATTACTTTTTCTTTAGTATCATGAATATCTAATACTACTACACTTTCCCTACTAGTCATAACACATTCAACTGTAGTATCATTAAATTCAAATACATTTAATAAAATTTTCTTCTCTATTTCTTCCAAATTAGCATCTAAAATAGTACTCTTAATTTCTTCCTCTTCTTCTTCCTCTTTCGTTTTAATTTTTAATAATTTCAAAATAAAATTTGTAGAGGAACGAAGGATAACGATAAATGGTTTAAAAAGAAAAATAATAACATATAAAATATTTACCATACCATAAGATATTTTCTTAGGATAAGTAAGCCCGAGTCTCTTTGGTACTAGTTCTCCAAATACCAATGTAAAATAAGATAATATTACTGTAATTACAACAATTAAAATATTGGTAAGCGCAGAAATAGAAATCCATGTTGGCGAAATTAGATCTGCTATTTCACGGACAAAACTATCAGCAGCAAAAGCACTTGCTAAAAATCCTGATAATGTAATAACTATTTGAATAGCTGATAAAAAAGTACTGGAATCTTCTAACAAAGATACTATTTTTTTAGCTTTTTTATTTCCTTTCTTCAATTCTTTATGAAGTTCATAAGTATTTAATTCAAAAAAAGCCATTTCTGTTGCTGAAAAAATGCCATTAATAAGAATTAAGACAATTAAAATTATTATCTTTATTAACATATAACCACTATCCTCTTATTCATTATAACACTAGGAAGCATTTAAATAAAGTCTAATGGTTTCTCCATCTGCAATTTTAATTCCAGAATTAGGAGATTGATAAACGACATTTCCACTTCCTTCATATTCTACTTTAAAATTTTTCAGTTCTTTTATAGCCTCCTTTAAACTTTTTCCTGTTACATCTGGAACTACTGTATATGTTTTATCTAAATAAATATATTCTTTTTCAATTTCCCCTTTTTGTGGTTCAATTTCAAGAACAGGAATGGCTGATAATAAAAAGTTTTTAGCAATAGGCGCTGCTACAGTTCCTCCATATTGACTTACTCCCTTAGCATTATCTACAGCAATATAAATAACTACTTTAGGATCATTTGCTGGCATAAAACCAATAAAAGAAGTAATATAATTGCCAGTTAAATATTTACCATTTTCCGCTTTTTGAGCAGTACCAGTTTTTCCACCTACTCGATAATTTGGAATATAGGCATTATGTCCAGTACCTCTTGCAACAACACTTTCCAATGCATATCTTACTTTTTTACTTGTATCTTCACTAATGACTTTTCTAACAATTTTTTCTTGGTGAGATTCTATTACTTGATTTGTTTCTGGATCATTTAAACTTTCTACAATATAGGGTTGATATAAAATACCACCATTAATAGCCGCACTTACAGCGGTTACTTGTTGAATAGCCGTTACAGCAACTCCTTGACCAAAAGCAGTAGTAGCAAGTTCTAGATCACCTATTTTTTCTATGTCAAATAGAATACCGCTAGATTCCCCAGATAACTCAATTCCGGTCTTTTTACCAAATCCAAAATTTTGAATGTAAGTAAATAGTTTCTCTTTTCCTAATTTTAGACCTAAATTAACAAAACCAGTGTTGCAAGAATTTTCTACTACCTCTAAATAAGTTTGATGTCCATGCCCCCCATGTTTCCAGCAGTGTAAAGTAGCTCCCTCTACTGTGACAGCACCACTATCTGAAAAAGTATCTTTTTCTAAATCT
>CAZRIC010000131.1:0-4213 GCA_964600095.1 uncultured Muribaculaceae bacterium | reverse complement strand
ATTACTTCACAGTTGCGTGGAAAAGCAGATATGAGTTCCGTAAGTAAATTAGTAAAAGATAAATTAGCAAGTCTTTAGAAAGATGGTTTTAGATGAAAAAAAGTAATTCTCTATATAAAAATCAAGGAATTCATGTTATTACTGCAATTTTTACAGTAGAGCAGGGAGTAACGAAGGTTCTATTAGTAAAAAGAAAAAATGAGCCTTATAAGGGCGATTGGATATTAACTGGTGGTGCCCTTTATAATAATGAAGATTTAGAAGCTGGTGCAAGAAGAGAAATTTTAGAAAAGACTGGTATAGAAAATATTGAAATTGAACAGTTTCATACTTTTGGAAAAGTAAATCGTTCTCCAGTAATGAGAATGATTGCCGTTGCTTATATTGGTGTTATTGATAGTAATCGTGTAAAGATTATTAGAGAAACTATTAATACTAGTAATGCGGATTGGTTTCCAATTGACAAAATACCTGGATTAGGATTTGATCATGAGGAAATTCTAAGTGAGGCTCTTATTTATCTACAAAGCAAAATTGTTAGTACAGATATTTTAAAGGCACTTTTCCCAAATGAATTTACTTTGCCAGAAATTCAAAAAACATATGAAGCCATATTAAATAGAAAATTTGACCGAAGAAATTTCCGTAAAAAACTTTTGAATTTAGATTTGATTGAAGATACTAATAGAACTGGTAAGTTTGAAGGAAAGAAACCAGCAAAACTATATCGATTTAAGAAAAGTATCAAAAAACAAAATGTTTTTTAGAGATGACAAATTATGAGTAATTTTGAGTGTAAAAAATTTACGGAGCCAGCGGTTTTATTTGCTTTAACAGGTCATGTATTTGTTAGAGATGATGCTTCTTTAGAATATTATCAACAATGTTTAAAAGAAATACATGATGATGACTTATATCGTTTTATTATGGCTGATGTGCCAGATACTATTTTACAAAATTTATGGGAAACAATGGGGTCAGATGAACAAGATATTGATCCAATTATTGCTACTTATTTATGTAGAGAATATGCAATTTTAGCTTCTATCAAAGACTATTCTGATAAAACACCTTATCCAAAATCAAAGAAAATGATTGAAGAAAAGTTTTTAACTAATGGTTATATAGAAGTATCACCTATTGACTTTCAAAGCTTTTGTGAACTAGCTGATGTTAGTGCAAAAGAAAGATCTAAAGATCAAACTTATAAATAAAGTTATTATAAAAGTTCATAAATAGGGATACAGATATTATGAACTTTTTATTTTAGGGGGATTTAAATGGAGAAGAAGAGTTATGGCGTTTTAATGACGCGTCATATGATAAATGAATGTATTTGTATCTATCATCCTATTTATTTAATTGAAGGTAGAGATACTGAAGAGGGATTTGAAGATACCATGAAAGATCTTTATGTCTATTCAACGGATGCTGAAGATTTTTATACACATGAAACAGGATTCAGTGTAGCTTACATTATTTCAGAAGAGGAGTTATTAAAAGAAAATGAAGGCATATCATTAGAGGAAGCTAAAATAGCTTATTTTAGTGGTATTAGTCAATGTGTTCATGTTGGTTATTATATGGGGATTGAGAATCAAGTGATTTTGAAATCCTATAGTGTAGAAGATTTATTTGAAAGTTTGAAAAATATAAATGATCAAATGGATGATCAAATTTCTTTAACACACAAAACGCCATCTTTTAAAAGCCATCACGTAGAAGAAAAAGAAGAAGATTCTGTTCAGCCAGAAGAGTTAATTCCTATTACAGTATCTGATTTTAGAAAAATATTAGATATCAGGGAAGATGGAAAATTGAGAGTAGTATTACAAAGAATGTATGAGCAGTTTGAAAGTGGAAATTTGCCATTAACTCTTGAATTGGATGAAAAAGAGATATACCCATCCCTTGAAAATCAAGAAATTACTGGTAAAAAAATTGCTTCCTTTTTTATTGCTATTTGTAATAAAATGATAACAGCAAATGCCATGAGTCAAATTTCTACATTAGAGAATAATCTACAAGCTAGTTTTACGAATGTGGTGCTTCTTTTAGATAGTTATGGCGATGAAGATATTCCTATTTCAGCAGCAGAAGAAATCTTTTATAGAATTAAAGATGAGATTGCCATAATTACTGCTAGTAGAGATATTGCTAGAATTAAAACAGATATTGCTGATGTTTTAAAAAATGAAATAGAAGAGGTAAAAAAGGCTGCTACTATTTATGATGAATATAACTTTAAATATAAAGAAAATTTAGAAATTAGTAAGACCTCCAAACCATCTAAATCTCCTTTTAGAATGGTAAATGCTAGAAGTTTAAAAGCTTTTTTTGATAGGCGAATTGCTGGACAGGAAGAAGCTAAAAAAACAATTATTTCTGCTATTGTAATGAATGGGTTATCTGAAGTTTCTAGTGATAGAATTTCTTGCTTTTTAGTAGGACCTCCTGGAAGTGGAAAAACATTAATTGCAGAAACTTTGGGAGAGTATTTAGATGTTCCTTATGAAATTATAGATAGTACACAAATAACTAGTCCAGGATATGTTGGTAGAGATATTGAAGATTCTTTAGCTAGGCTACTTCGAAAAGCTGGAGGAGATATAGAAAAGGCGGAAAATGGAATTGTTGTTTTTAATGAACTAGATAAAAAAGGTTCTGATAAAAAATCAGATATTGCTGGTCAAGCTGTCCTTAACTGTTTATTATCTTTTTTTGAAGGAACAACCTATCAAGTAAAAAAAGGAACAGAAAAAGTAGATTTCAATACTTCTAAATTAACTATTTTTGCAACTGGTGCTTGTGCAGATGTAGCAAGAGCAAAATTACAAAAAGAGGGGTTAGGTCCTTATAAGAAAATGAAAATTGGTTTTGCAAGTGAGTTATCTGATACCAAAGAAGAAGAGGATTTTGTTTATCCAAACTTAGAACCTGAAGATTTTGTAAAATATGGTGGAATGACAGATGAACTTATTGGAAGAATTACAACAATTTGTCAATTATCTGGACATACTGTTGAAACTTTAAAGTTTATTTTAACAAATATTGAAACAAGTACTTTATTATTACTACAAAAAAAACTTTTAAAATTAGGAATTGATTTAAAGTGGACGGAAGATTATCTAGATGCAGTAGCTCATAAAGCTTTGAAATTAAAAACTGGCGCAAGATCTCTTAAATCTACTGTAGAAAAATCTGTTCAAGAAGCACGTTGGGAAGTTTTAATCAATCCAAATAAATATAGTGGTATATTATTGACAAAAGAGTGTGTAGAAAATCCAATGGATTGTAAATTAGTTGATATATCAGGAAGAGTATTTACAGTAAGTGAAGCAAATAATCAAGAAATAGTCCACGATGTAAAAGTAAAAAAAATTAGTGCATCGGAAACAATCGAATAAAAACTAGAAAAAAGCTTGTAAATATTAGAAATATGTGTTAAAATGAATATCGACGTGATCCGCTGGATACATCTATTTATGATCATAGTTTAGATAAAGGAGCGTGACATTGTGAATTTAGTTGAGAAAGTTACTAATAGTCAAATCAGAACAGATCTTCCAGAATTTAGGGTAGGAGATACTGTTAGAGTAGACTTAAAAATTGATGATGTAGATTCAAAAGGAAACAAGAAAACGAGAATTCAAGCATTTGAAGGTCTTGTAATGGCAATCAAAGGTGCTGGAGTAAGTAAAACTATTATAGTTAGAAAAGTTTCTGGAAATGTTGGTGTTGAAAAAACATTGCCTGTAAATTCTCCAACAATTGATAAAATTGTAGTGGTAAGAAAAGGTAAAGTTAGACGTGCTAAACTAAACTACATTAGAGATTTAAAGAAAACACCAAAGATTAAAGAAAGAGGATAAGGCTTAGCAATTAAGCCTTATTTTAATTAGGGTGATACTATGGAAGAAAAAGAACAAAAAAAAGATTACAATGAAGAAACGAGAATCTTTAAAATTTTTAAAGAGGCTATTCCTTATTTAGTAATAATTGGTGTTGTTATCTTAATTAGAACATTTATTGCAACACCAGTAAGAGTAAATGGAGATTCTATGCACCCTTATTTAAAAGAGGGAGAAGTTCTTATTTTAAATAAGATGGATAAATCTTATGATAGATTTGATATTGTAGTAATTAATTCTAATAAAACAAAGATAATTAAAAGAATTATAGGACTTCCTGGAGAAACTGTAGCTTATAAGGA
>CAZRIC010000130.1:0-4218 GCA_964600095.1 uncultured Muribaculaceae bacterium | reverse complement strand
TTGATAAGTATTTGAAGAATATTTTAATGCTTGTAAATCATTAATATTTCCATAAGCAGTATGAGAACACTTTCGTGGAGTAGCTGCTAATTTGATACAAGCATCATTTCTTACTTCTCCAATTTTTAAATTTCCGGTTACATAACCAACCATATGAGAAGCTGCTTTTACAGAAGATCCTGGAGTAACAATAGAATTAATAACACCTGGACTATAATCTTGAACAATATATTTACCATTTTTCTTAACTAGCATTTTTCCTGCCATTGCCAAAACTTCTCCTGTATTTGGATTTTGAATTACGACAAATCCTCGATCTAAATAATCTGTATATTTATCATTTACTTTAGTAGAAAGTAATTCTTGCTCTAATATTTTTTCTACTTCTTTTTGAAGTTTTATATCAATTGTTAAAACAATATCATTTCCTCGTGCTCCCTCTTCGATCACTTCATAATTGCCATCTTTAGAAACTTTATATTTTGTTTTCTTTCCTCTTAAAACAGACTCGTATTGATATTCTAAATAACTAATTCCAATTCTATCAGTCAGAGAATAGCCAAGCGCTAAATAAGAGTCTTTTAATTCTTTTGGTACTCCACTTTCACTGCTAGATACATTTCCTAAAATAGAACGGAAAGTATCTCCATAAGGATAATATCTTTCCCAATCTAAAACGGTATTAAAACCTTCTAAATTCTCTTTATTAGCGGCTACTATTGCATACTCCTCATCCGTTACTGCTTCTTTTTTTATAATTTTTTCAGCAAAAGAATAACCTTTATTCATCAAATAATATATATAGGCAGCTTCCTTATCAATCTCTTTATATTTATCTAACTCTTCTTTGGTAACTCTTTCTAATTTTCTCTTTCCAATATCATCTACTGTTAATTTTCTTTCTTTCAGTTGTTTCCATTCTTCTTCTGTTATTTTATTATTAGCATCTTGTGTATGGTTAAGAAGCCAAAACTTTTTCAAATCTTCTTCTTTTAAATCTTTATAATCAACCATAATTAATTCAGCCATTTGATAAGCCATTTCTATTTCTCTAGAAGTAGTAACACCTTTTGACTTTTTATAAATAATCATTTTCACAGGAACATTATCAACTAATAAAATTCCATTTCGATCATAAATTCTTCCACGAGGTGCAGTTGGACCTTCCACAATATTATTACTAAGTTCAATAACTACATCCATATAGTGTTTATTTTGGAGAATTTGAACTTTATATAATCGAATTGTTAAAATGAAAAAGCAGACAATAACTATAAAAATAAGTATTTTATATCGTTTATGAATAACTGGTATATTATCTATCTTTTTCTTTTGATAATAACTATAATGATTCAACCTTCTTTTTTTCATAAAAACCCCCAAACTATGCACAAAATTTAATTTTTTACATATCCTATAGTATGATAGAAAAAATTATTCATTCCTACGTCAATAAATTAACAAAAGAAGATATTATATTTTTTGCGAATAAAAATAATATTTATTTATCTAATGAAGAAGTAAACTTAATCTATAGTGAAATTAAAAATAACTGGAAAGAACTTTTAAATAATCCTACACCTATTTTTAATCGAATAAAATCACAAGTGTCTCCGACAACTTATCAAAATATTATTTATTTTTATGATCTTTATAGTAAGAAGTTACATCTTCTATCAAACTTTCATTAATTTTATTGTTTTGTAGCATTTCAATTTCAAAAAGGTATGGTGGATATTTTTCCTTACCTTCTCCAATATAAGGTGTTTCTAATATCTTAGGAACATCTTTTAAAATTGGATGGTGGACAACCTTTGAAAGAATATTGTAGCCTATCATACCACAACCTATATTTTCGTGTCTATCTTTATGAGAAGAAATACCATTTTTGCTATCATTTACATGAACAACTAACAATGTTGATAAACCTATTATTTTATCAAATTCCTCTAAGAAAGAATCAAAATCATTTAAATCATACCCGGCATCATTTAAGTGGCAAGTGTCTATACAAACTGCAATCTTATCAGAATATTTTATACCATCTATAATAGCTTTTAGTTCTTCTAATCTAGAGCCTACTTCGCTTCCTTTACCAGCCATTGTTTCCAAACAAATAATTACATTTTGTTTTTCTTCTATAACATGATTTAAAGAATCAACAATATTTTTAATTCCTTCCTCTATTCCAAGTCCTACATGGCTTCCTGGATGAAGAACAATTCTTTTGATTCCTAATGACTCTGCTCTTTTTATTTCTTCCTTTAAAAAAGATACATTAAAGTCAAAATTTTTTGGATTTGCTAAATTGATAATATACGGTGCATGAATAACAACATTTTCAATATTAATATTCTCTTTATCCATTAAATTATGTGCTAAAAGAGTTAAATCTTTATCAATCGGAATTCGTGTAGTATTTTGAGGAGCACCAGTATAAAACATAAATATATTTGCTTTATAACTTAAAGCTTCTATAACACTTCCTAACATTTGCTTATCTTTAGAAAAAGATACATGAGACCCTAATAATTCTTTCATATTCCACCACTTTCTAATTTTTTATTATATCAAAAAAGACTAGTAATAACTAGTCTTTATTTAATGTAGAATATACAGCTTTAAATATAATAAATCCACCTACTACGATTCCTACCCATAATAGTGGATTATTATAATGTTCAAAAAGCCAATTTCTAAAACCATCTGACCATTCATTTAAAGTATCCCAAATCGTTAATATTTGCATATTCACCTACACCTTTCTTATAATTTTATGACCTTTCATTATTTTTCTAATACCATGCGGATGAGGAAATGCTATAGTTAAAATTGTCTTATCTACACTAACAATAACACCTTCACCAAATTCACTATGAACCACTTTTTCACCACAAGAATATTCAATACTATTATCAATAGAGTCACGTTTAAATGGAGAAGCAGAAACTTTTTCTTCTAAAGAATCTATCTTATCAATATGTGCCTCATCTATCTCTTTTACGAATCTACTGACTGGATTCATGTTATCCATTCCATACAAAGTTCTTCTTTTAGCGCCTAATAACCATAGTTTCTCTTTTGCACGTGTAATCGCTACATAACAAAGTCTTCTTTCTTCTTCCAGTTCATCATTTGCATATAATGATCTACTATGTGGAAAAATACCTTCCTCCATTCCTACTACAAATACATAAGGAAATTCTAGACCTTTAGCAGAATGAATAGTCATTAACGTGACTACATGAGGATTATCTTTATGTTCCTCTACATCGGCTACTAAACTAATCTCTTCTAGAAATCTTTCTAATGATATTATACCATATCTTTCTTCAAAATTCTTCGTTATTGATTTAAATTCCTCTAAGTTTTCTATTTTAGCCTCTGCCTCAATAGATTTTTCATCTTCCAGTTCTTTTTTCAAACCGCTTTTTTCTAAAACCATATCTACTAATTCTGTTAAAGATAAATTCTCACTAGCTGTTTTCATAGACTCCATTAATTCTTTAAACTTCAATTCTTTACCAGAATCAATAGTATCGTACATACTTTGATTTAAAATTTTTGCTTTAGTTTCTAAAGAAGATAAAGTTTTCTCACCAATTCCTCTTTTTGGAGAATTAATAATACGTACTAAACTAACATCATCATCTTTATTATAGATAAGTCTTAAATAAGCAATTAAATCTTTAATCTCTCTTCTATTGTAGAAATAATAACTACCTACTACTTTATAAGGAATATTATCTTTAAGCATTGCTTCCTCAATAGTACGTGACTGGGCATTCGTACGATATAACACTACAATATCGTCTAAAGAAGCACCTGATACTAAAAGATTTTCAATTGTAGAAGTCACATAACTAGCTTCTTCTTTTTCATCAAAGCAACGTTTATAAACTAGCTTATCTCCCTCTTCATTATTAGTCCATAATTTTTTTTCTTTTCGTTGCTTGTTATTTCTGATAACATCATTAGCAGCATTCAAAATCATCTTTGTACTTCGATAATTTTGTTCTAAAAGGATTATCTTACAGTTCTTATAATCTTTCTCAAAATTTAATATATTTCGATAATTAGATCCTCTAAATGCATAGATAGACTGAGATTCATCTCCTACTACACATATATTTTTATATTTAACTGCTAACATATTTGTTAATAAATATTGTACGTCGTTAGTATCCTGATATACATCAATTAAAATATAAGTAAATA
>CAZRIC010000129.1:313-4225 GCA_964600095.1 uncultured Muribaculaceae bacterium | reverse complement strand
CAAGTATTTTTATGTAAATACTTTATATCTTCTATGATTTTATCAATATAATTAAAATGTTCCTTAAAAATAGTTGCAGATACTTTTTTCTTATTAGGAATATTTTCCAAAAGTTTGATGTTTTCAAGTATTTTTGTCAATGTTTCTTGATTCCCTTTTGTAACTCTATATTCTTTATGAAGGTCTAATGGCAAATCTAAACTTCCAGAAATAGATACATTAAACTCTTTTATAGTATCTATATGTTTTTCTAAATGATATAGATTGGTTTTAATATGAGGAGTTCCAACCTTAAAACCAGCGCGATTGATAACTTCTTTATTTTCATTATAATAGTTACTAATATATTCAATAATATCATGAAAGTCTTTTTGATTTAGTGTTGTTACTTCACCACCATGAAGAGAAATGTTAAATGGCATTACTTTACTCTCTTTAAACTTTTTTACTGCAAACTGTAAAGTACCTAAAGGAGTATACTTAGACTTTTCTTCTACTGTATTATCTTCTAGATAACAGTATTTACACCTCATATTACAAGCCATAGTGGGAACATATAATAGATGTATAAATTTGTAATCTTCCATACTTTCACATCTTTCTAATTATAATATACTGTTATTAAAATTGTCGCATCACTGCTTGTCAAGTCATAATTATTCGGTAAACCAAATGCAAGAGATGAACTAATTTCTTTTACAGGTTCATCCTGACTTAGAACGAATACTACATCTATATCTTTACTTGTATATCTAAAACTATATTCATAAAGTCCTCTAACAAGTTCAGCTCCTAAAAAGGAAATGGTAGCAGTTTCGACAAATTGATTATTATAATAAATATTAATTTTCTCAGTACTTTTTGATTTATTTAAATAAATATCTGAATTTTTAGAATATTTTGTTCTGTCAACTGTAACACTAGCTACACCATTCTTTTTTATCACTGTTGGGCTTTCCTTAAATGCTCTTGAATTAATACTAGTAGTAACAGGTACAGTAATCTCTTTTAAACTGGAACATCTTCTAAATGCTGAAGAACCAATTTCCTTTAACATACTATTAGGACTTATAGTAACAGTGTGTAAGGAAGTACATCCATAAAAGGCGTGTCCCCCTATTCTAGTAACAGTATCTGGAATTTCTATTGTTTGTAAAGAGGAACAATATTCAAAAGAATTTCCTCTAATTTCTGGTAATTGGTTCGATAATTTAATACTCACTAAAGAAGTAGCATTGTAGAAGGTCTCTCCTCCCATCTCTGTTACCGTATCTGGTATTTCAATAGATTTTAATGACTTACAATTATAGAATGATCCTCCACCCAAATACTCCAACTTAGATGGTAATACAATATCAATTAAATTAATATCATTTTTAAATGCTTGTCCATTTATTCTTATTATAGAATCTGGAAGAGTTGCTTTCTCTAAAAAGAACATATTAGAAAATGCATTTCCCCTTAAACCAATAACTGGATCATTTTTATAAGTACTAGGTATTTCTACTGTCTTATAATTTGTTATTCCGAAAGTATAAAATCTAACCCAATAACCTTCTTCTGTTTTTTCATATAAAATGTGTGGATTCCAAAATAGAATAACTGGAATAAAGATTGCAAGAACAATTCCAGACCAAAATATACTTTTACTACTATCTATAACCAATGAACTTTGAACTCCCATCACGATATTAGATATTTTCTCTCCTGGTCTAGATTTGATTTCTTTTTTTAAATATTTCATAAAATTAAAACGTCTGGTAGAAACATAACAAACAATTAGAATAATAATGCCAACAAGATAAATCTTAAAATCACAATGGAAAAATATTAAAGAAATGAAAGCAAATAATAGAACTGCAAAGATAATATTCATTACTTTCTTACGCTTTAAAATATCTTTAGGAATCTTTTTTTCATTTATATCTATATGTGCTTTTTCTAACTCTTTATTAATAAATTCTTCCAAAACCATCTCGGTTGTTCCACGGTAAATAGGATCAAAGTCCATTTCAGTTACTATTTTCTTTGGACCATTCTCTGTTAAAGATGATATGTCTGCACCACAATTGCTACAAAATTTAAAATTAGACTTGATTACTGCGCCACAGTTTGAACAAATCTTGTTCATCAGTTCCATAAAATCGGCTCCACAAATTGGACAACTTGTATCACTTAAAAGTGCAGGATTTCCACATTTTGGACACATAAGAATATCATATACAGGAGTACTTATAATATTAGAATTAATATTGGATACATTTGGATTTTTTTTACGAGTGATAGAAGCTATAATTGGAACAATAAAAAAAGCTCCTATAAAAACCGAAATAAAATCAAAAATTGCAATAGAAGTTGTAATGAATAAATCAAAAAATAATAATACTATTACTCTAATTACAAACAACTTCCAAAAAAGTTTTTTATAATCTTCTGGAGCAAATATTTTTGATATTGGAATTAAAACAAAAAGAGACATATGAATAGAAATAAAGGCTTCAATACCAATAGCAAATCCAATTGGCATAAAGGAATCACTAGAACCACTAGCAAATACTACTGTAGGAAAAAATAGCAATAATAAATATAACAATATTTTAGTTTTTTTCATAACTTCACCCCATATACAAATATTATCTTATTCTACTTATAAAATAAGTATATCATAATTCAACATATTTTACTTATCATTTCAAAAAAAAGAAAAATATTTTTTATTTTCCTTTTATAATTTAATTAATAAAGTTTTATAATTTTCTTACTCAATTATTCCACCATGGCAATGAAGTTCAAATACTAACTTGCCATTTTTATGAACTTCCTCTATTCCATGAAAATTATCCATTGTTCCTTCTGACTTAAAAGTATAAACATAACCATTATTTTCAAAATAACTAGGTCCTCTTAATGGTAAAACAGAACTATCTTCTCCTACTTTCATAAGAGCTTTTCTTAATATACTATCCATTAATTCTTCTGTAGCTTCCTCATCTAAGGTATTACCATAGTAATTCATTCCCCATTTTGGAACATCACTTCCACGATATACTACTTCTTCCCCAATAAACTTTACTCTTCCAAAGTAAGTATCATGATATTTCATCATTTCTCCCTCTAGTTCTACTTCATAGTGATAATCATTAGAACCTAAACGGCTTGCAGTTTCCTTTTCAATATTAGCATTCGCATAAGTTGATTTTTTTGCTTCTATTAAAAATCTATTTAAAAGCCCTTCATCTAAATCATTAAAATTAGGAAGCTGATGTTTTGGTAAACCTATACCAATAGCATATTCTTGCATTTTTTTATAATCTTCTTTTTTAGTCTTATCTAAACAAAATATTCTATTAGAAAAAATAACATAATGATATTTCTCGTTTCTAAAGTCACAATACCAATTGCTACAATGAGAAATGTCGATTAACTTGCTAAGTCTTTTGGCATATTCTTCTATTTTTTCTTCTGGAATTAAAACAGTATCCATTGTCCATCTATCTAACCATGGTGTTTCGTCTTCCTCTTTTATCATCTCTACATCATGACTAATTACTTCTAATTCCTCTATAATGGAAATATCTACTAAGCTCTCTTCTATAATTACACCTTTATAACTCATATCTTTCTCCTTATTTCTTTAAAATTTCACTCTTTGTTAAACTCTGATTCTCTTTCTTTAAAAAATTCATAATATACTCTTACGTTAGGAAGATCTGTCCATTTTCTAGGTACAACAGGTACGGAATCTAAATCATAAATTTTTGCTTCTAATAAATTTAGTAAAAATGGAGAATGAGTAGATATAATAAACTGACAGTTATAAAAACGAGCAGAATCTTCTATAAATTTTTTTAACTTTAGTTGATTTTCTGCTGATAAGCTATTCTCTGGTTCATCTAAAATATAAATACTATC
>CAZRIC010000129.1:0-303 GCA_964600095.1 uncultured Muribaculaceae bacterium | reverse complement strand
CAAAACATTAATGCGGATTCTCCATTAGACTGCTCTATAATATTGTTATTGCCAAGTCTATCCCTAACGAATTTCGACATGCTTTTTGTTTTAGAATCATATACCTCTCTTAGTTCCTCATAATTATCAAAATTATTGTTTCCAGAATGAAATTTATGTTCTAAATATTCTCTACTAAGTTTTTCTTTTTTTCTATTTACATTAGTATTAATTGAACGTACATCTAAAAGATAATCAAAAACATCATCGCTACTAATTAGTTTAACATCTATTGGTTCTTCATAAGCCATTTCGAATTTACAG
>CAZRIC010000128.1:0-4310 GCA_964600095.1 uncultured Muribaculaceae bacterium | reverse complement strand
ACAGCACAACAAGTTCAACTAACGAGAATAATAATACTAGTAGCAATAAAGATAGTAATTCTAATACCCAAGATACTATTTTAGATGATACCAATACTAACACTAATGAACAAGAATCAAACACAAATACAAATAGCAATTCTAATAAAAAGGAATATTTAGATTTGAGTTATACTCCTAAATATAAACAAGACATTAGTTATTCTAGACCTGTTTCTTTTACAGTAGGAGAGATAAATAAAAAAGAAGTAGAAGCAAAAATAGGAATAGATAATAAGAAAGCATATTTTTATTATAGTGGAAAGAAAATAGAAATAGAAGGATTTAATAATGTTCGAGATGTGCTAGCAAATGAAAATTCAAGTTGTGCTTATTCTGAGTATTGGATTGATCTTTTTATCTTAACAGAAGAAAGAGAGATTTATAAATATTCAGTGGTTTTATCTGCATATCCAGAGGAAGTAGTAAATGAAAATGCTATTAATATTCCTACTACAGAATCACAAATAATTCAAATGCTCAATAATGCTTCAAAAGATATGAAAAAAATGAAATTATCTAAAAAGTATAAAGAATTATTCTTAACAGGTAATGTTTGTGGCCCTGGCTGTGGTTGTGGTGATAGTTTAGTAAGAACAGCTTCTGATGGGGAAAAATATATTATTAGTGAAGGAGAAATTCCTTTAGAAAAAAAATATAATTACTCTGCTATTATGGGAGAAAATGAATATTATGTTTCATTGGATGGAACTATTTATGCTTATATTGATTTTGAAGATGGAGGTAATAAAAAATTTGATTTTAAACCAAAATATATTTTTGATGATCATACAGAAATTTATGTATTATCAGTTGATTTATATTTATATGAACTAGATTATGATATCTCCAATAAAAAAGTAAAAAATTCAAAAGTGTCTAAGATTGCAAAAATAAATGAATCTAATTTTATTATTTATTTTGAAGATGGAAGTCAATTAGAATTGGAGTCAATATATTTTATTAAATTTTAAGAAACAATTTTAGTTGTTTCTTTTTTATATCATTGTATAAATAATAAAAATATAGTAAAATAATAATAGTTGTAATAGTGGGAGGAATTATGAAAAAAACAATAAGAGATTATGATTTAAGTGGAAAAAAAGTTATTATACGTGTAGATTTTAATGTACCTATGAAAGATGGTATTATACAAGATGATAATCGTATTGTAGAAAGTTTACCAACTATTAAGTATGCAATAGAGAATCATGCTAAAGTAATTCTTATGTCACATTTAGGAAGAGTTAAGACAGAAGAAGATTTAGAAAAGAATAATTTAAAACCAGTTGCTACTAGACTTAGTGAATTATTATCTAAAGAAGTTGTATTTATTGATAAAACAAGAGGAGAAGAGTTAGAAAATGCTATTTCTAATCTTCAAGATGGAGATGTTTTATTAATGCAAAATACTCGTTATGAGGATTTAGATGGTAAAAAAGAAAGTAGTAATGATGAAAATCTTGGTAAATATTGGGCATCTTTAGGAGATATCTATATTAATGATGCTTTTGGTACTGCTCATAGAGCACATGCTTCCAATGTTGGAATAGCAAGTAATTTACCAAATGGAATTGGTTTTTTAATTGAAAAGGAATTAGAACATTTAGAGAAAGCGATTAAGAATCCTGAAAGACCTTTTACTGTCATTTTAGGTGGTGCTAAAGTAAGCGATAAAATTGGTGTTATTGAGAATCTAGTAAATATTGCTGATTATATTCTTATTGGTGGTGGAATGATGTTTACATTCTTAAAATCACAAGGATATGAAATTGGAAAGTCTTTATTAGATGAAGAAAGTATTGATTTCTGTAAGAAAATGATGGAAGAATATCCTAATAAAATTATTTTACCAGTTGATTGTACTTGCGGAAAAGAATTAAGCGAAGATTCCCCAATGCGTGCGGCTATTATTAGTGATATTCATGAAGATGAAATGGGCTTAGATTTAAGTTTAAAAAGCTTTGACTTATTTGCTAGTTATATTAAGATGAGTAAAACGATTATTTGGAATGGTCCAGTAGGTGCATTTGAAATAGAAAAGTTTTCTATTGGAACAAAAGTATTATGTGAGGAATTATCAAAATCAGATGCCACTGTAATTCTTGGTGGAGGAGATACAGCAGCTGCAGCTATTCAATTTGGATATAAAGATAAATTTACGCATATCTCTACAGGAGGAGGCGCTTCATTAGAGTTATTAGAAGGAAAGGAATTACCAGGAATTTCTATTATCTCTGAAAAATAATTATGACTAAAAATAAAAAAAATATAATTAATGCATTAGTATTAGTAGGAATTACTATAATTGTTCTTTATTTTTCATTGAAAGATGATTTTGAAAATATTATGGTTCAATTAAAAACTATTAATATTTGGTGGCTTATTTTAGCTTTTATAATAGTAATTATTTATTGGTTATTACGAAGTAAAGCAATTAATATATTCACTAGAAAATTTATGCCAAAAACAAAATATAGAAGTTCTTTACAATTGATGATTCGTACGCAATTCTTTAATGCTGTTACTCCGTTTGCAACAGGTGGTCAACCTTATCAAATTTATCATTTGGTAAAAGATGGTGTAAGAATGACTACAGCAACTAGTATTATTATTCAAAATTTTATTGTTTATCAAATTGCAATTGTTTTACTAGGAGGAATTGCAGTAATTAGTAATAGAATATTTTCTTTATTTGCTAAGAATATCTTAATTAGTAGGTTAGTAACCCTTGGTTTTGCAATTAATACTTCTATTATTGTTATTTTATTTATTGTAGCTTTTAGTGAAAAACTAAATAGAAAATTAATTCATTTTGGAATAACAGTGTTGACAAAGTTAAGGATTGTAAAGGATAAACAGAAGAAGTTATCCGAATGGGACGAGTACATTATTAAATTTCATGAAAGTGCTGTTATTTTGTTAGAAAATAAAAAGCAATTTCTATTTTCTATTTTTCTAAATTTTTTAGCGCTTTGCTTTCTTTACTCTATTCCTTTAGTTTTATTATATGCTACAGGAGATTATCAAAGCTTTCATATATTGGAAGCGATTGTAACTAGTGCTTACGTTATGCTTATTGGATCTTTTGTTCCTATTCCAGGAGGTAGTGGTGGATTAGAGTATGGTTTTATAGTTTTTTATGGGAATTTTATTGGGGGACCTAAATTAACAGCTATTATGTTATTATGGAGATTTGTTACTTATTATTTTGGTATGATAGTAGGTGCAATTAATCTTAATATGAGGAAGGTGAAATCATGAGAATTGGAATATTTACAGATACGTATCCACCTTTTATTAATGGGGTTTCTACTAGTATTGCGATGCTAGAAAATGCGCTTTTAAAAATGGGACACCAAGTTTTTATTGTTACTGTAAATCCAGAAGATATGCATTATAGGATGGAAAATGAGGACCGAATCATTAGATTACCGGGTATTCCTATAGGAATCTATGATTATCGTTTGACAGGTGTTTATCCTATTAAAGCAATTAGTAAGATTAAAGAGTGGAATTTAGATATTATTCATTCCCATACAGAATTTGGAGTAGGTACATTTGCTAGAATTATGGCCCGTCAGTTGGATATTCCAATTGTACATACCTATCATACGATGTATGAAGACTATGTACACTATATTACAAAGGGGTATTTTGATGCACCAAGTAAGAAAATAGTGGAGCACTTAACAAAATTTTATTGTGATAAAACGGTTACAGAGCTAATTGTTCCAACGAAGAAGACTTATGATTTATTTAAAGAAAAATATGAGTATACTAGAAATATTCATATAGTTCCTACTGGTGTAGAAGTGGAAAGATTCTATCGTGAAGAGAATGATAGTAAAGAAACTGACAAAATTAGAAAGTCTTTAGGAATTTTAAAGAGTGATTTTGTATTATTATTTGTTGGCCGTTTAGCTGAAGAAAAAAATGTAACATTTTTGATAAATAACCAAGTAGAATTAGTAAAGAAAAATCCAAAGTGTAAACTACTTATTATTGGTGATGGACCAGATATTAACAAATTTAAGGATCAAGTTAAAAAATTAGGGATAGAAAAGAATGTTATTTTTACTGGAAAGATTCCTTGGGTAGATATTCATAAATATTATCAGATTCCTCAAGTTTTTGTAACTGCATCTCATACAGAAACACAAGGTCTTACTTTATTGGAAGCAATGGCTGCTTCTGTACCTGTTGTTGGATATGATGATGAAGCATTTAGAGATGTTGTTATTCCAGATTTAAATGGGTATTTATTTAAA
>CAZRIC010000127.1:0-4373 GCA_964600095.1 uncultured Muribaculaceae bacterium | reverse complement strand
ATAATAATAATTTGTATTAAGACAATAATTCCTACTATTCCTGCTAGAATATCTATGAATCTTTTTACTATAAGATAAATAGAAACACTAATCCTGGAATTAGCTTTTTCACTAGTTAGTTCTTCTGTCATTACTCCATTTTGATACATAAAATCCCCCTGAATTTCTAATGATGTCGTCTATAATATCAAAAAATGTAGAAAAATGCAACTTAAAGTTGTTTTTTGTTGGAAAAGTAAGAAAAAAATCAGAAATTTATTCTGATTTTAAATTTTTTTATTAGGATTGTACATATTTATAAATAATATTATTGAAATTTTTATTTTTTAAATCATTTTCTGTAATTAAAAAAGTAGTAATACCTTCTCCATAGATATCGGAACCTAATTGGAGTAATACGATGTATTTTTCGGATACTTGTTTAATTTCATCATCAGACATTTGACAATCTGTATAAAATCCAAATATTTTATTGATATCTTCTGAAGCATCAGACCTATATTCTTTCATTCCTTGATACTCACTATATCGGTTTTGAAAATCTTCTATCTCTTTAGAGATATTTGTTAATCCAAAGTTTAAAACCATATCACTATCGATAGTAGCTTTCTTTCTTGTATAGTTTGTATTTTCTGAATAGATAACTTTTCCAAATTCATAGAAATGTCCATCTATTAATGGATTTTGAAAGAAGTAAAGAGTTCCTTGTTGTGGTAATAAATGACTTTCAAAATATATATAAAACTATTTTAAATTTTTTTCACAAACAAACTATAAATATTTAGTTATTTATAAATTTTCTGGTATATCTTTTGTATCGTAAAAGAAACGACTCTCTCCCAATGCAAATTCTTCTTTTTCTATTAACTGAAAGGTAATTGCATTTTTCTGACTGTGAAATTCACTTAATTCTTTTTCTTCTAATATAAGTTTTTGCTTCTTAGCTTCCCATTCATTTAATACTTGAATTTTATCATTCTCTTTTTCTATATTTCCATATTTTTGATAAGCTTTAAAAGCAGATAGTTTACTAAATTTATTTTTATTTACCATAAAAACTAAATCTAAAAATAAGTCTAAGCTATAGTAATTAAAACCTTGATAATTTACTCTATAAGTCTTATTTTCTGTTTCTGGATAGACTTTAGGGAAAATCTCTTTAGCTTCTTCTAATTCCTGTTCTAGTTCTTTAACAAAATCTATTTTGGTAGTTTCTTTTGCATTTGTACTTGAAATTAGTTTTATAACTGTACCATCTTTAAAAATAGTTGTTGTTTCAAACCCATCTTTTACTTTCTTTTCCATAATAACTAGTATTTCATTCATAAACTAACCTCCTATATTTCTAAAATTATTATAATGGAAATTAAAAAAATTGCAAGGAAATGCAATTTTTTAGGAATGGATTTGTCTCCACTCTTGTAAAGTTAATTGTTTGGCCTTTTCTTTTGATTCTTCTGTTAAAAGAATACCATCTGAGCTAGTTTTAATAAGATTATCTACTGCCAAGATAGCATACTGTTGAGCAGCTAGTAATAGTGGATCCATTTCCCCTTCTTCTTTATCTTTCATATGTTTTAATGTCTTTTCCCAAACTTTTTGAAATCCATTATCTACTTTAAATTCTTTTAGAGTGCATACTAGTTTCATTTGTCTAGCAAGTAGTCCATATCTTAGTAAAAAACCAGCATTACTAGTCCATTTGCCTTCTCTTTTATATTTTGCAATATCAATATAACGAAAATGAATAAAGTCATCCCATATATCAGGATGAGCAAAGTTTTCTTTTTTACAAGTAATTGTTGGTATCCATGCTTCACTCATAACATTTTGTAGTAACTCTAAACAGTCCATTTCTTGAAGAATCGCTAATTTTAAAGCAATTAATTTATTTTTAATAGCAGGATCTTTTGATTTTAGTATCTCTTCTAAAGAGTAGTTTTGAAATAGATTTACTAATTCACTAATAGAGTACTGATAAAGAGGATTTCTAATTTTTGTATGTTCTCCTATTACTTCTGTAAAAACTCTGTCATATGGGGATTTTTCCCCTAAAAAATAGCGTAATAATTCTTGTCTATTAGTAAGTAATAGTTTACGAGCAAAATTTCCATGATCTTTTGATCCTGTAACTAATTCAGAATCTGCATCCTTTAACGTTCCTGTTAATAAATATTGTGGAAATCTACCAATATCATGACCGCATCCTTCTAAAGCTGCAGATAGATAGTATGATTCATTAAAGAAATCACTTTCCATAGTAGCTTTCCTAACAGCATGCATCATAGAAATTCCATGTTGTAATTTAATTCCTATATCACTAGGTACATCCTGATATTTTTTCTTAATAAGAACTAAGTTTCTTTCCGCATATTTAGTATATCTTTCTGCAAATACTTCTTGTGATGGTAAATGTAACATAATTATCTCCTTTAAGTAAAAAACGTCATTATTTTTGACGTTCTTTTGTATCTTGGCTAAGTAATTCTTGGAATTGATCTAAACTATAAGCTTTATCTTGGTAATAAATAGTACCACCAACAGTAAGTAGACTCTCTAAACCTGCTGTTGATTTTGCTCTTTCAGCATGAATATCTCCATATACCATTTGAACTTGAAGACCACTTAAGTCAGCTTCAACATCTTTACATTGAACTAAATTTAAGTCTCCATAAATAGCTTTTAAGGATGATAAACAACTAAAATCATCTAGAGCTTGTAAATCAGCATCTCCAAAGATTGTTTCAATAGACGCTAACCACTCTTTTTTGATTTGAGCACTATAACGAATACTATCTCCAAAAACTCTAACATTTTTTCTAGCATTTCTAAGTCTTTCTAATTCATTGATGTCCATAGCAACAGATTCACTATCAAGACTAGTTGCTTTCATAATAGCTTTTTTACGACTATTCATTTCTACTCCATTAGCAGCTAAAGCAGTCATTCCATAAGTAAATAATTTAGCTGTATAAAAAGCATCTCTTACTTTTGTAATAGGATTGTTAGATTCAGGTAAATCTTGAACTTTGTCAACAGTTCTATGAAATCTATCAATCAATTTTTCTGAGAATGGAGTTTTCCTTTCTAATTGAGTCTTATATAATAATAATTCAGTATTAATTCCTTTAATATGTATTGCCATACAATATTTCCCCCTTCGATAGTGTCTTATTCTAGCATAACAATTCTAAAAAGTCAATTTAAAAGAGTAGAACATCTACTCTTTCTCTAAAATTCTTTTCATCTTTTCTTCTATAGTCTTAGAATCAAATGGCTTTTCAATCATATCTATAACATTATAACGGAAAGCACGTGCGATAGTAGCACCTGTATTATCTCCACTAATAACTACTACAGGTATATTTATATTTTCTTTTGCTAAATAATCTAGTACTCCAAAACCATCAATATTTGGCATCATTAAGTCTAATAAAATAGCATCATAACCATGTTCTGGGTTCATTTGTTCTAATTTCTGAATTGCTTCTTCTCCATCATTAGCCATATCAATAGCATATTCTTCCTTTAATAGTTTTTCTAGATAATTTCTAACAATACTAGAATCATCTACAATAAAAACTCTTTTCTTATTTGGATCAAAATTCTCTTCTACTATTTCCTCTGCTTTTTCATTGACATGATTATTCATATATTCTTGGATTAAAGTATTAACATTCCCTTTTACAATTTTTAATTGAAGTTGAGTCTCTTCATTACTATTATTAATACAGTTATCAAATGTTTCATTTATTTTTTCTAATAATTCGTTCATATATCCTCCTATTTTCCTAAAAAACTTTTTACAATTGTTAAAATAGTTCCTACTTCATTCATTAGTTCATCATAGTGTTCCTCTACAAATGCATCATTATTTTCTTTACTAGCAAGTTCGTGTTGATAAGAAAGATCAGCTAATTTCATAAACCCTAAATATTTAGAATCGCTTTTCATAGCATGTACTAAAATAGCATAATTTGGCATATCTTTCTGAAGACGATATTCTTCTATTTTTGGTAGTCTTTCTTTTGATTCCGTTAGAAAATCTTCCAATGTCATAATATAAGTTTCTTCGTCTCCTAATAGTTCTAAGCCATGATCCACATCAATTCCTTGATTTCTTAAAATATCTAAATCCAAATTTGTTTTTTCTTTTTTTTCTTCAACTATTTTTTCTTCTTGCTTGTTTTCTATGTATTTTCTAAGAACTACATTTAAAGCATTTTTGTCGATTGGTTTAGCAAGATAATCATTAAATCCTGCTTTGATATATTTTTCTCTCATACCAGTAATAGCATTGGCTGTAAGCGCAATAACAGGGATTCGAAATCCTATAATGTTTTTTAAGTTTTGTAGTGTCTGAGTACCTGTCA
>CAZRIC010000126.1:0-4415 GCA_964600095.1 uncultured Muribaculaceae bacterium | reverse complement strand
CTCCTCGACAATTTCAACCACCCCTCAACTACACCTTGTTTAAGATAATGACAGTCATTTTTGTCATAATATAATTGAATTATAAAGTCATGACTAAGTTCAATAAAATCTTTTAGTGGCTTAATAGCATTAATTACGAGTGCTGGTTGATTACAATCATTTTATTTAATATATTGTTCTTTAAAATCTAACTGACTAATAGAAAAGTCATCTACAATCCTTTTAAATTCTAAAAAAATTTGTGCATGAAATAATGAATCATTTTGTTTTGATAAGAACATTACTTTTTTTACATCTTTAATGAGATTTTTTAAACTATGAGTTGTTTTAAATTTTTCACCGTTCAGAGAAATATATGATTTTGCAAAAACTTCCAAATAAAAAACTATATTGTGAACTATCCCTGTAGTTAATTTTGATAAATAATCATAATTAAAGCTATCTATATCATATAAATCTTCTTCCCTTTTTAATGACTCTAACTTTTCAAGTAATATCATTACAACTTCATATTGAGAATCACATGCATAAACAATCTTTTCTGTGCCCGTTTTGAAAGTTGGATTAAATGCAACTAATCCAATAGTACTTATTAATACATAATCTCTATCACTTTCAGAAATATGTATCTTTTTTTCAGAATCATAAAGAAAATATTTTTTTTCAAATTCATGAATATCTATATTTAATTCACATAATAACTCATCTCTTAATTCATGTGAAGTAAATCTAATTTTATCACATACTATTTCTCTATTTTTTATAGCACATATTAAACTGTTTAATTTTTCTTTATTATCTATTATTATTAAATCTCTCTTTTCCATAAATCTCCCCCATTAAAATCTAAGTAAAGTATCAACAATATTATAGTATAATTTTCACTAAAACTTACTAAAATATTAAAAAAGAGTATTTCTAGTAGAAAAAAGAGTGATAAACACTCTTTTGCTCAAAATCAAATTTTTTTTATGTACTTAATATCCCCATTAGTTTTTATATCTGTATAATATGTTCCATTTGTAATGTTATTATTTACTATATTTAGCATACAAGTACCAAAGTGAATTTCACTGTGTTCTCTTTCAGTTAAATTTGGTATGTTTTGATAAGTATACACTAATTGCCAATTATCTGTCTTTTTCTTCAAACTAGATGTTAGAGATTCACTTTTACTTTCTTTAGTTGTCACATATATTCTTGTGCTTAATAAATCTTGCTTTATTTTAAAATTCATTTTTCTCTTAATTTTATCATACGTAGATATAAATTGTGCTTCATACTCTCCAAATATTTTAGGAGTTTTTTCTAGTGGATTATATCTCCAAAGAACTTGAGAGTATAAAACGCAAAATATTAATGTTATAGTAGTAGTTAAATCCAAATTATCTAAAAAACTATTTTCTTTGAATATTAAACTTATTACAAAATAAACAATTAATGCAATACCTATAATGTATTTTCCATATTCCTTTAAAGTTTCTCTCATATACTATGCCTCATATTCAAAATAATTATTTATATCATCAATAAATTGTTCTAAATAATATTTACTCATATAAGTACTACATAGTTTTTTTATACCATTTGATTCATAATAACTGTCAATTAGATTTTTATGAGAAGATAAATAGTTTATAATCCCTTCCACTCCATGACCAAGGTTAGTATATTTTGCAAAAATTTCATCTGGCACATTCCATACTAAAGATTCTAATTGAAAGGAACCAATTTCTTTAGCAGAAGAAATTTTCGAACTTTTCATATCCATTCTTATGTTTTTAAAAATTCTTACATATTTTTTAAATTTATAGTTAGTAGATTTATTCTTTGCATTTTCATTATAGATTTGTTTTAACGGATAGTTTACAATCTTAGTTCCATCATCTGTCATAAACTGAATCCCACTTTCTATGTTACTAGATACTGAAAATGCTGGTACAACATCTATGCTTCTTCTATATGTATTTCCCTCAACTCTTATTGATTTATTTTTTCTTTTTGCATCAAATCCAAATTTTTTATTTAGTGCTTTATATACATC
Source organism: uncultured Muribaculaceae bacterium (assembly GCA_964600095.1). Classification (GTDB taxonomy): domain Bacteria; phylum Bacillota_I; class Bacilli_A; order RF39; family UBA660; genus UBA5578. The sequence continues at coordinate 2,371 of CAZRIC010000126.1, read as the reverse complement.
AGCTTTAAAACTTTCAAAAGTTCTTTCTAGCGATAAAGGAATTAGTGGCCTATATACAACAGAAACATCCACATCGCTATACCTTTTTATATTAGTATTATTAGCATATGATCCTTGAACTAAAATTGTTACTGAATTATAATTAGAATTTTTTACTTCATAATAAAAAGCATAGCCTTCATCTGTATAATTGTTCCTAGATGTTTTGATTGAATATCCATAATCAACTAAAGCATCTTTTACCATATCTAGTGCATTCTTGCATTGTTACTCCTCCGTTGAACTTATTGCTTCGGCATATTCTTCCATTTTGCTTGATTTATAATACATATACTCGTCCCCCTTGCTTTAATTTGTATTATTTAAAAATCTATTAAAATTATATCAGGTTTAGTGAGAAATAGCTATACTCCAACTTGAAAAAATCTCAATATCTGCTATAATAGAATTATCAATTGAGTTATCTCAATTACTTTTTTAGGCTTGATTTTTCTCATATGAGTTAAGTTAAGGCTCCAATAGATAATAACTCACAGATGATTGTGAGTTTTTTTATGCCACAAAAATAAAGGAAATAACATTTCCTTTATCACCAAACTTCTGAACTAAATACTACTTCATTTGTTTTTTCATTATAAGCAGCAATTAAGTAATCCCCATGATTACAATACCTTGAATTATCACAATGACCTTCAATTAAATATATAATATAATCATTTTCATTATTATATTCTGAAGGCGTATAATAAAATACACTAGATAATAATCCCTCTTTTTCAATATATTCATCTATGTGTCCTATCCATTCTGCTTTATCTTTATACACTTTATCAAATTCAGAAACAGTCATATTTTTATCAACATAATATAAAGTATGCCTAGTACCACCTTGTAAGATGCCAGGCATATAGAAGAATTTTACACTTTCAACATCTTTAGGAATTTTAGTTGGAAATGCTTTTTTTAATCTTGAACCATTTATATAATAACTATAATACTTTGGATTAACCGTTGGATTCATCACTTCTAGTAGTGTAACAAAAAATGCAAAGCACATTAAGTAGAATACTAAGAAAAAAGTCATAACTATTGAAGTATTTTTTAGAAATGAAACTACTTTTCTTTTTTTCTTAAACTTATATATTGCAAATATAATTAAACAAAAGAGAATAAAAGGAAGAAAGCTTACTAATAAGATCTTTATTCGTGTTCCTAAAGAAAAACCAATAGATTCATATGATAAAAGTATTCCAAATATAAATGTCACAATACTCATTATAAATGGATATCTAATTTTCTTAAATGTACTGATTTCTTCAAATTTTATCCCTATTGTTTCTTCTTTATTTTCATTTTTCAAAGTAAATCACCTTAACTTATATCAGTTTTTAATTCAAGATACGAATAATGCTCTTTCGCTTTTGAAGAATTATTTTCTACCAATTTACTAAAATCATATTTTAACATTTTATCACTAATACTTTTTGGGAAAAGTTTACGCACCGAACTTTCCAAAGAAGCCCCATCCTTTGGAGTTTCATACTTTACAACATTACCATCTTTAAAAATAAATTTATATTGGATTGCACGACCTGAAGATGTACAAACTTTTCCCGCATCAACATAATAAGCTTGTGATGCAATCCACATATAGGCATATTTATATTCCTCTTCTTCTGCAATTCCAAAACCTTCATATGAGAGAATCAATTGATAGTCTTCATCTTGGCGGTGCAAATCACTATCATCTTTCTTTAAATATTCAATAGCTAAGTCATATAGTTCATCTGAATCATTTATAAAAGTTATATTATCTTGATTGTTTTGAGAAAATAAAAGATAAATACCAATAGTCGTTAAAGAAAGACCAACTAAGATCCACAGATATACATTTTTTTCATAGAAAATTACCCAATTTCTTTAGAAATTTTTAGCTTGGTCTACCGTTAAAGCAAACACTTTGGTATTAGGGCTGTCTTTATATAAAGATGCAATAGGTTCTCCCCTTCTCGCATTACTATGTGCGCTATATATTATGGTATTTCTTGTATTTCTCACTAATTATACATTAGAATCATTTATTTAAAATGATCTAAGTACTGAAATTTTATATTTTTATTAATTCCATTATCAAATTTCCATACTTGTATCACTTTAAATCATTTATGACTCCATTTATTAAGTTCAAGTCTGATGGAATAATCCACTTCACATTTGCCATTTTAAATAGTACTAGTGGTATAATTGCCCCACTTCTAGCACCATCCATCCATTTTGGATTAGAAGGCATTAAAGCGTATAATTCTTCAATGGAAATATCATGAAATACCTTCTCAGTTCCTTTTATATAGTCTTCTAAACTTAAAATATA
>CAZRIC010000125.1:0-4436 GCA_964600095.1 uncultured Muribaculaceae bacterium | reverse complement strand
GTAATTCTACAAGTAATAAACCAAGTAATACAAATACCAATAAACCATCGAATACTAATAAACCAACTAATAGTAATAAGCCAAGTAACTCTAATACGAATAAACCAAGTAATACAAACGTAAATACAGTAACAAGTGGTGCTATATCAAATAGTGGCAATAAGTCTCAGCACACTCCGAATAAATTTGGTACTTTTTCAAAAGTTGTAGAAATAAAACAGGAAGAACTTACTACTTATACCTGTACATATGAGGATTGTTACTCAGGAAATGATGGAAAGATTGCTTATGCTAGTGATGGAAGTATGGTATTTAATGAAAAAAATCCAATTGTTTCTTATAAAATTCCATCAAACTCTAAAATATCGGAACAATACTCTATTAATATTACTGTTAAAGGAGATACTGTTAATCAAGTAGATAAATATGGTGGTGCCATTTTAGGAATATCAAAAACTGACGCCAATTACTTAGCTTGGCTAGGATATAAGAATGGAGAACTAATAATTTATACTTTTTCAGGACAAACAGAATCTGATGGTGGATTCATAAATATTCCTTTTTCTCCTTATAATAATAAAGTAGTAAATATTCAAATAGTTGCTAAAAGAGCTAACGATACCATAGTTTATATAAACGGAGTGAAGAAAAAAACATTCAAATCTGGTATAGAAAAGTTACCATTTTCTTTTATTACACTTGGTGATTTAAGACCAGGAAGAGGTTTAAAATTTTCAGGCAATATTTATGAAGCAGTTGTTTATGATCGACTTCTTTCAGAAAAAGAAGTAAAAAACAATTATGAGGCAGCTAAGAGAAATTATAATATCAAATAAAGAGAAAATAAGAAATTTATTTTCTTTTTTTTATTACCATGCTATAATGTAGTAGAAAGTAGGTGTAGATAGTGGAGGAGAATAAAGAACAAGAAGAAATTGTTGAAGAGGAAAAAGCAGAAGAGAAATTTGTGGAAGAAGAACCGCTAGAAGCAGAAAGACAAGAAGAGGAAATAGAATTAACAAATAAAGAAGAAAAAATAGAAAATAAATCTGATAAAGAGAAACTTACGAAGAAACAAAAAATTCAAATAATAGTAAGTGTTGTTCTTTTAATAGTAGTAATTGTTGGAATTGTTCTCTTTTTCTTATTAAATGGTAAGGAAAAGAAAAAAACAAATACCAATACTAATTCTAATACTAATGTAGAAATACCAATTAATCACCAAGAAATTATTAATCAGTATGGTGCTAAATTAGATGAATTAGTAGAAAATTATTCAAAGCAAAATGGAAAAAATCCAGATTTAGCAGGGCTTTTAGAATATGCAAAAGTAGGAGACTATAAGATTACTTGTAAAGAACAAGGAATTAATACTTCTAGTAGAAAAGTTTACTTAGGAGAATGTACTGTTAATGATTCTAAAGAAACTTATTCTTATGGGACAAAAGAAGTATCAAAACCTACTAATCAGGAATTAACTATTTATGTAGGCGATAGAGGATATGGAACAGAATATTTATTTGACTTTTATGATGAAGCGGATAAGAAGAAATTTAAAGAATATGCCAAAATTCCATGTGATTTTGATAACTGTGAAGGATATGAAGCTTATGAAAAGTATTTTGTTGTAAGAGAAGCAATCAATCTTAATGAAGATCTTGCTGAAGGATATAATTATTATATCTATGATTATCAAAATCAAAAGTATTTAGATTTTAAAGTTTTAAATCCAGAAGACTTTGAAGTTTTAGGCAATGATCAAGATTTTTATGGTGTTTATTACAATGCCAAAGAGAAAGATTATATTTATTCTATTATTAGTCAAAAATCTTTTTCTGTAGATGGTGCTTATCATATTGATATGGGATGGAATCCAGATTTAATGTTACCTGCTGGATATGTTCCTGTTGATAAAGATAATGTTACTAATTTTATAAATTTAAAATCTGGAAATGTTGTCTTTAGTATTAAAAATGCATCTGGTTTTATGAAAGATACGAAAACTAAGAATGTTTATATATTACAAGGTATTGAAAAAGAGAATGCTGATAAAACTATTGACTATACTTGTAAGGTTTATGATAGTAAAGGATTCCCATTATTTGAAGGGGAAGAGTTTGATGGTTTCTTTGTTGAAAATAGTATATTTGTAACATGGAAAAATGGAATATTTAAGACTTATAATATAAATTCTCAAAATACTTATACTAGTAAAGCTTATGATGAAGTTATGGATATATGGGAGAATTATCTTTTAGTTTTAGATAATAAAAAACTAAATTTAGTTGATTATAAAGGAAATTTATTAGCAACGTTTATTGATGATTGGAATAAAGATAAATATACATATCATTCTATGTTATCAGGTTGGTATACAGAAAATGGAAAGAATGGAATTTATCTTGTAATAGAAGGTGGAGATGTATCTAAACAAGAAATTCTTAAGAATAACCCAGATATGACACTAGAAGAATTAGATGACTATGATTTAGGATACGAATATTACTATATTCCAACTACAAAAGAAACGGGTAAAATACCAACTTTCATAGGTGGCTATGCAAAACCAGTATTATATTTATATCCAGTACTTCCAACAGTTGTAAATGTAACATTTAAATATCCAGAAAGTTTAACAACAACCTATCCAAAATATAAAGATAGCTGGACAGTATTAGCTAATCCAAGTGGAGATTTAAGAGATTTTAATAATAAATATTATTATGGATTATATTGGGAAGAAAATTTAAATCATAGAGTAGATTTTAAAGAAGGCTTCTATGTAACAAAAGAAAATGCGATAGAGTTCTTAGAAGAGAAATTATCTATCATAGGATTAAATGATAGAGAAAGAAATGAATTTATCATGTATTGGTTACCAATCTTAGAGAAGAATGGAAAGAATCTCGTATATTTTGAATTAACAGAAGAAAGAGATTCTAATAGTCCAATTATGATACAACCAAAACCAAATTCTATGTTAAGAATGGCAATTCATGTAAAAAAGGTAGAAAAAGAGGTAAAAATAAAAGAACAAAAATTACCTACTTTTGAAAGAAAAGGATTTACTGTTGTTGAATGGGGTGGAGTTACTTATTAAAAAGAAGATTAGTCTTCTTTTTTTTCTAAAAAAGTGTTATGATAATAATATAGGATAAGATGGAGCGTGTGATATGTGGAATGAACAAAATAATCAAAATTCAGGAAATTATCAGTATGGTGGAAATCAAGGTAATCAGTCTTATAATAGTATGAATCCAAATGGTATGCCAAATAATATGCCGTATAATAATCCTCAATATGGAAATCAAAACTATAATAATGGGCAGACTCAATATACGAATCAAGGTTATACAAATAATTCTTATGGAAATATGCAAAATACTCAACAGTATAATAATTTTAATAATATGCAAGGAACACAATATACTAATTTATCTAATACTGCTCAATATGGGAATATGATAAATAATCAATATAATCAATCCTATAATGGTATGAATCCTAATACTATGGGAAATAGTAGTTTTAATGGATATCAGATTACAGGAACAGGTGTAACACCTAAAAAACCTAAGAATAAGAAGCTTTTATTTGCAATTATTGCTGTTGTTGTTTTAGTTGTTATTGTACTTGCTATTTTCTTATTAAAAGGAAAAAAACCTTCTAAAAAGCCAAGTAGTAATACTTCTTCTCAGTCAAATTCTTCGACAAATGTTTCTAATTATGATGCTGCTATGACAGAATATGGAAAGAAAGCGGAAGAATTTATTCAGACTTATAAGCAAGAAAATAATAAGTTACCAGATATGATTGAGGTAACAGATAATGTTAAGATAGACTATAAGGTTTACTGTGATGAAAAAATTATTTACCCAGATGGAGCTCTTTATTTAAATAAATGTAGTATCAATGCCTCAGATCCAGTTTATACTTATGGTAATCCTCGTGAAGAAAATAAAATTATGAAAGAGTATGGTGCTTTAGCGCTTGCTTATGTCTCTGATTATCAAAAAGTATATAATGCTTTACCAACTACTTTAAATGTTGAATATGAAGGAAACGTTGTTTGTGATAAAGTAAATATTTATGATGTAAATAATATTTATTTATCAGATTGTAGTGTAAATGGTTCTGAAAAAATTTATTCGTATGGATATCAGAAAGATAAAGGATTTGTCTATATTGCTTATACTCAACTTAATAATGAAGTGCTTGGAGAAAATACAACAAAAGATTATGAAAATGGTAGTACGAATAGTAAAGTAATTAAATGCGCTACTTTGAATTGTACTTTAGATAACTATTTAGGAAAATATGTTGCTATTAAAGAATCAACAGGGAAAGTAGCAATCTATGATATTACATCAGCCGAAGAAAAAATAATTTATACTATTGATAAAGGAATTACTTATGCATTTTTAAGGGATGGAGAT
>CAZRIC010000124.1:0-4447 GCA_964600095.1 uncultured Muribaculaceae bacterium | reverse complement strand
GCAACAGCTTCTTCAATTGCACTTAAATTTTCCCTCTGTAAATTTTCTAGAAGAGCAATTTCCATCATTTGAGTATCATCTAAATTACGAACAATCGCAGGAATTGTTTCTCGGCCTGCTATTTTACTAGCACGAACTCTTCTTTCTCCTGCTATAATTTCATATCCTTTAATACTCTTCTTTACAATAATTGGTTGAAAAACGCCATGTTCTTTAATGGAATTAGCTAACTCTTGCAGAGCTTCATCATCAAAGTTCTTTCTTGGTTGATAAGGGTTTGCTCTTAATTCATCAAGAGATATTTCAATAATCTCTTCCTTTGTTGCTGTTTCATATACACTTTGCTCAAAACTATCTAAATCTAAATTCTCAGTATTAAATAATTGTTCTAATCCTTTTCCTAAAGCTCTTTTTTTATTTTCCATTTCTCTCAATCACCTCTTTGGCTAAATTTAAGTAAGCTTCGGTACCTCTGCTTTTTGGATCATAAGCATGAATTGGTTTTCCATGACTTGGAGCCTCTGAAAGTCTTACTAACCTTGGAATAATAGTGTCATATACTTTTTCTTTAAAATAACTCTTAATTTCTTCTACAACCTCTAATCCTAAATTAGTACGATTATCTAACATTGTTAATAATACTCCTTCAATATCTAATTCTGGATTCAATTTTTTCTGCGCTATCATAATAGAATTCAATAATTGCATAATTCCCTCTAGTGCAAAAAACTCACACTGTACTGGAATAATTACAGAATTAGCAGCAGCTAAAGCATTTGTTGTAATTAATCCTAAAGAAGGAGGGCAATCTAAAATAATATAATCAAAAATATCAGAAATCTCACTTAAATATTTTTTTAATTGAAGCTGAGCAACAAACTCTTTATTTCCTTTAGACATTTCCATTAATTCCATATCTACACCTGCTAAATTAATAGAAGCTGGAATAGTATACAGATTTTTAAACTTTGTCTTAACGATAACTTCCTTTGTTTCTGCTCGATTCGTTAATAGTTCATACAAACTTTTCTTCAGTTCACTTTTATTAATTCCTACACCTGTCGTACTGTTACCTTGTGGATCTAAATCAACAAGTAACGTCTTCTTGCCAAGCAGTCCTAAAGAAGCTGCTAAATTTATACTAGATGTCGTTTTTCCAACGCCACCTTTTTGATTGACAAATGCGATTATTTTTCCCATTTTATCACCTTTTTCTAATTCTTTCACATTATTATTCTATCACATTTTATACTATAAATCTATCAAAAAAGGATAATCTTTTTTCTACCAAAGTTTAGACTATCCTTTTTCTTGTATATCACTTGGATATAACTTCTTTTTTACTTTTGGGGATGTTGCTAATTTTTCTTGATAGCTTAAAGAATATTCTGTTTTAGACTCCATCGCCAAATAACGACTAAGCATTTCTTTTAAAAGTTCTTCATTTTGTAATAATTGGCGTAAATATTCATTAATATCTCCATCACCATCTATCAATTTAAAAATAGATAAGGAAAGTGGATCCGTTAAATTTTCTTCTTTCGCATAATAATAGTCAGATACTAATAATTCCTTTAAATAATCCATTGCTGTATCTAATTCTGTTTTAGCTAAATGTTTTAAATAAGAAATAGTTGTTTGCTCTCCATTTATTTCTAATATAGAATAGAATTCACTTTCTTGTAATGCTTTTCTATAGGTAGATTCTGTTATAGAAGAAGGATCTAACCTTGCTATTCTAGAAAGTAATCCATTAGAACGCAACCTTCTAATAATGCACTTTTCATGTGGAATACTTTTTTCTAACAATTCATAATAAGCGGGAATTATTAAATAATACCCCATATCAAATAAAGTTTTCATATTATTTGGTGTAACATCAATATGCATTAAACCCTGATAAATATAAAGTTCTTCTAAGTTAAAGGAAGAAATAGGTTTAAAACCAACTAATTCTACATATTTACGTGCTAAAAAGCGCATCATTAATACTCGATAATATTCTAAATATTGTAAGTCAAATCCATACTGTTTAAAAATAGAACAGTCAAAATCAGGATCTCTTAATAGTTGCCATATTTCTCCTACATAATCTTCAGGATTCCTTTTATAAATTTCTAACAAAATAGAATGAAATGCTTCGGCAATAGGACTTCCAATATAGACAATTTCATAATCTGGGTCTGGTCCTTCATAATAAGAATCCAATAAATTGAAGCGATCATTATCTACTTTACTAGCAAAACTTTCTCTAATGGCAAAAATATCTCCTTTTGCACCATAATACTCTTGAGCAAATAAATCAACACTATTAAAAACATAATCTTTAGAAGCATAAAAGCTATCTACTACTAATACAAAAGATAACTTTTTTTGAGTAAGAAGTTTTAACATTTCCTCATCTTCTATAGTCATAGGTCCTTCTTGTCTTTCTTTTAGTAAAAAAGCATATACATAACTCATGAAATATCCAACAAAATCATCCATATCAAATTTATCTAAAAAATGTTGTTCTAAAAAGTCTATTACTTTCGTATATATTTCTTGTTTTTCATGCTCTAATATTCTCATTTGAATCATAAATTCATAAGGATCTTCTTCGTCTTCTAAATCATATTCATCGGGATCCATTTCTAAAACATTTCCTTCTTGTGAATCTTCATAATCTGGCTCATCATCTTCTAAATCGCCCTCTTCTGAATCATCAAATAGCTCATATTCATCATAATCTCCTGACTCATATTTTCTTATTACCTCATCATGAATCATTGCAATAACATCCATTATTTCCACATAATCTATTAGTTTTTGTGTTCTTTCATAAAATTCTGGAACCTCATTAAAAAGATACTGCTGACAATCATTTCTAAAATCATCACATTGAGTCTGATATACAAAATAATCAACTAGTAATTCTTTCATTTTTTTTGCATGAGCAGGATTTTTAAAATACTGTATTAATGGTTCTACAGAAAAGGATAAAGTTTCTAAATCAGATATAATTTCCTCTTCTATATCAGGCAATTTACAACCGGTTCTTACATATCTTAAATAACCATAACCAACTGATAATATTTCTAATATTATATCTTTTTTATAAATAAGCAATTGCTCTTCATCTATATCATAATTGCCACAAGTTTCCTTCGTTAATAAATCTGAAGTTTCTTTTTCAGACACTAAAAAAGAATAAAATAAATCACTTAATTCACCATCTTCTAAATGACTATATTTATTGTATAATTCTAATAATATTCTATTACTAATTTCAATACGGCTTAAGTCTTCCATAATCAACCTCTTCTTGAAAATATGAATATTATAATATAATCATTTTAAAAAGTAAAGTTGGAATAGCAATTGTTATAACAAAAAAAAGCAATGTTGACTAGACATTGCTTTTTTAGTTTAGAACCAATCTTTACTTAGTCATGTAAAAACTGCTTATTCGAAGTTTTCTTTCTTCATATAGCTATATACTTAATAGATATAATAAGTCCTTTTTTGAAGGGTGTTCTTGAATATTGATATTTTTGATATCAATAAAGAGCTTATGCATTATTATCGTAATACATATTAGAAGTAACATCTTATCAGTTCACGCAAAACGTAATCTCAGAGAGAAGACATCTCTTGTTTTGCCGATAAGATATTACTAATTGCTCTACTCTTCTATTAAGTATCTTAACTATACCATGTTTTTTTGAATATTACAACCTTTTTTGACATATTTTACAAAAAAAGTAGAAATTTTACTTTCTACTGTCTAATTTTTTACGTTCTGATGTATTTAATATCTGCTTACGCATACGAAAACTAATTGGAGTTACTTCTACTAATTCATCATCATTAATATAGTCTAAACACTCTTCTAAACTCATTTGTCTTGGCCTTTTTAAAACAACTGTATGATCTTTACTAGAGCTACGTGTATTTGTAAGATTTTTTCCTTTTACTACGTTAACCGCCAAATCGTTCTCATGATTATTTTCTCCAACTACCATTCCTTCATAAACATCGACACCTGGTTCAATAAACATGACTCCTCGATCTTCTAATCCACCTAATGCATAAGCAGTAGATTTACCATTTTCCATAGAAACAAGAACACCACATTTACGATATCCAATAGTAGAGCCAGCCTGTTTTCTATATTCTTTATAAGTATGATTCATAATACCATAACCTTTTGTCATGGTCATAAATTCTGTCATAAAACCAATAAGACCACGTGTTGGAACTGTATATCTTAACTTTACTTGTCCTTCTTTAGACTCCATATTTTCCATAATTCCTTCACGATTTCCTAAAGCCTCAATAACAGAACCAACATACTCTTCTGGAACATCAATTTGAACATCTTCAAAAGGTTCACATATTTCTCCATTTATTTCTTTTTTGATAATCTGTGGTTTAGATACTTGTAATTCAAAGCCTTCACGACGCA
>CAZRIC010000123.1:0-4469 GCA_964600095.1 uncultured Muribaculaceae bacterium | reverse complement strand
AATATGGTAAATAATTATTCTTATGCATTAAACGAAGCAAGTAATAGAACATTATATGATATTATTAAAACTATTTTTGATGAAACTTCAAATTTACAAAGATTATTTTTTGATTATGCATTTCAAAGGGGATGGTATTGTTTAGAAAGAGCAGAACAACAAAAGATAGATGAAACAAATCAGAAATGTAGTCCTAAAGTAAATGAAATGGTATAAAGATATGACAACATATCTTTTTTTTTCAAAATATTTATGTTATTCTATGTATATAGAATAGAGGGACTTATGGAAGAAGCGATAAAATTAAAAGAACAATTAGATTATTTTCATTACGATAGAAACTTAATTGAAATGTTTTTACAAAATTTAAATTTAGAACAATTAGAACAATTAAAAGCAATAGAAGAAGAACACAATAATTTATTAAAAAAAGAAATAAATAGTATGAGTGAGGAAAAAGATGAAGGAATTTGATAACGAATATTCTAGAATAATAAAGAAAGGAACACTTGATGAAATTATTCAGTTAATTAAGAATGATGAAGGCAATTTAAATTATTATTATTATCAATCTTTATTTCTTTCTAGACCAGATATTGTCCGTGAATTGTATTTTAGAAAATTGATTAGCAATGATATAATAATATCTACTTTTTTTGATCGCAATCGACAAAGACTAAAAAAAAGTTATATACCTGAAATGTTCGAAGATGAGGAAATGATTCAATATATTATAAATAATCTAAATGAGTTAGCTGTAAAAAGTACAATCCCTTTAGCTTATTTATCGACTAGTGTATTTGAAAGAGAAGATTTTCAAAATGCATTTAAAGGATTATCTCCTTCCCATAGAAAAGTAGTTCTTGAAAAAATAAAGCCTAAAGCAAAGCAGAAAAAACCTACCTTACCAGGAACTGTTAATGAGAGAAAAATGGCAGCAGAAACAGTAGAAGAAGTATTATCGGCGATAACATCAGAGAATAGATTGAAATCTTTTCTTTATTTACTTGATTATAGATATCGAATGTTTTTGAAATTGTGTGAGCTTGGAGAAATTAGTGCATTGGATATTCAAGGTTTAATTCCTTATATAAATTCAGCAGAAGCTGAGAAGATTCCTAGCAAATATTTTCAAGACAAAGTAATTTTAGACTATATATTAAATCATTTGGAATATGTTGAAGCAGAAAAAAGTTTTATATTTAAATATCTTCCATTAGCTTTTTTTCAAGAAGAAAAAGTGGTTATTTTTATAATTAATAATTTTCAAAATTTAATACAATATAATTCTTCTCTATTAAAGCTTGCACCAACTACTGTTTATCAAGACAGTAGGTTTATTAGCTTGTTTGAAAACCCTGAATTTTTAAATATATTTTTACAAAATATTACAATTACCTTGATGATGAAAATGCCTTCTGAATTATTTGTACATCAAAAATTACAAGATTATTTAATAGAAAATATAGAATATGTTTTATCTGCTAAAATATTTTTATTAAAGTTTTTTTCTAAATCATTATTTGAAAATGAGAAATTATTTGAAAAAGAAGAAAATGCACAATTGTTTATTGAAAATATGACTAGTCAATCGATTGATGCTTTTCCAAAGGATATATTTTTAAATAAACAATTTTTTAGCTTCTTTATTAATAATTTAGATGATGTATTACAAAATAAAATGTTTCTTTTAAAATATTTGCCACAGCAATGTCTTGACGATGAGAAATTTAATAATCAACTTTTTGATTCTATTAAAAATGGAAAATGTAGAGTAGAAGATCTTCCCCAAGAAATTTTATCAAATCCATTATTATTTAAGCAATTATTAACAATAATTCCACCAAAAAGATATTTTATTTTCCCAAGTTCTTTATTTCAAAATTCAGACTTTGTTATGCAAAGCTTAAATTACATTAGTGCTGATTGTTATGATTTCTTACCAATCAAATTAATGAATAACGCTCTTGTGAAAGAAAAATGTGGAATAACCGAAAATAGGGATATGGCTACCTCTATTGCTACTAGTTATGATAAGGAACAAGATATTAATCAAACTATAAAAGTAGACAAAGAAAGTTATGATGAAAATTGGGTAGATGAACAAGGAAATTTAATTTCATTTTTTACTTTAATAGGTGACTTCCCTATAAAATCGAAAAGTGATTATTATAAAATATATAAAGAGTACATTGAGAGTGATTTATCTGTACCAAGATTTTGTAGAATATATGGAATTAGCTCAGTAGAAGGATTTAATAAACTTTTAAATAAAATACAAGCAGAGAGTTCCTTAGATGATAAGAAAATTCGTGATCATAAATTAGAGTCATCAGAACGTTTTTTAGGTAGTATTAGCTCTCTTTTTAATCAATTGATGGTAGGAGAAATTTCCTTTGAAGAATTTTTAGATTCTAATCTTCTTTTTAATGATGTTCATATTAATTTTCTTTATAACTATTGTGCCAAATCAGAAACAGAAAGAAATTTTTTATCCAAGATTGTTATAGAATATGTTCAGAGGAGTAAACCTGTTTTTAAAGAGAGTTTTGTTAGACTTTTAACAGTTGGTAAGGCATCAATATCTGAAACTTTTGATAACTATGTTCTAAAAAATGCTAGAATTAATGCAAAAAGTTTTTTTGAATTAGAAAATAGTATAAAAGGAATTGCAAAAACATATAGAAGAAAATCATTATATATGAATATAATGATAGGTTCTGAAGTTATTCCAATAGATGATAATGTTATTGATAAAACTTTACTTTATTTAAAGGAAAATCATTATCATATAAATTTTGATGCAATGTGTATTTATTGTAAAAAAATGGCATTGGGAGAAATTAATTGTCAAAGTCAATTAGAAGATGCTAAAGCTGAACTTAGAAATTCTATCATAGCTTTAGTTTACGATGAAAAAACGTTAATGGAATATATAGAAAAAATGAGAGAATTTAATAAAAAGCATGAATAAGTAGTAGGATGTGTGCTATATGGAGAAAAAAGTATTTGCGAAAGGTTATTGTTTTACTAAAATCTTTATTTTCTTTGTTTTAGGGTGTTTAATTGGAACTTATTATGAAGAAATATTATGGTTTATAAGATACCATGAATTAACAAATCGTCAAGGATTAATTTATGGACCTTTTAGTCCTATTTATGGAGTAGGGGTATTAGTATTTGTTCTTTTATTAGGAAAAAATAACGATAGTAGAACTTTATTAAGAACTTTTCTTTATGCTTGTTTAATTGGTGGTATTACAGAATATGTAACGGGCTTTATTGCAGATACTTTTTTTGGAGTAAAATTTTGGGATTATTCTGATCACTTTTTAAATATTCAAGGAAGAACGAGTGTTCCTTTTATGCTAGGGTGGGGAATATTAGGGATTATTTTAATGAAAATAATTTATCCGAAAGTATCTAGTTGGATAGAAAAAATTCCATATAAAATAGGACAACCTATTTATAAAATTGTCCTAGTACTTATTTTATTAGATATTTTTATTACCTATAGTGCATTTGCTAGAATGGCTTGGCGTAATAGTGGTAAAAAACCGTTTTCCTTTTTAGGTGAAATTTATGATCAATTCTATGATGATGAATTTATGTATCAAAAATTTCCTGTTATGAGACCAAAAGATGCTTAAACATCTTTTTTTCTTAAAACTCACTTCCTATTAATGGAATTTGATACTCTGAAAGTAAAGCATTTACTTCTATTAAATCATAGATTTTTTCTATGACACAAAAGCGAATAATTAAATCAAAAACATTATTTTTAGGAAGAGAATAAGAAGCACTTTCTAGTAAATTTTCAAATTCTTGAATAGTTAGTTCTAAAGCAAGCCCCAAAGCGATTACTGTTTCTTTTTTTGGATGATAAAAATTATCACTTCTAATTTTAGAAAATAGTCGTCTATCTATATTAGCTTTATGATAAACGTCAGAATCTTTTAATCCTTTTTTATCAATATAAGAAAATAATAGAGAAGTAAATGTTTGTTCCTCTTTTATTTTTTCTACAAATTCTTTAATACTTATTTTCTTTCTTTTAGGAAGTGCCATATCGCATTCTAAAGATAAACTGGAGTATAATGGTGGTTCTTCTAAGTTATTGTCTATATAGATTTTTAATTTTTCTAAGGTATTCATAAATGTCCCCTCCAAAGCGACCAAATCATGGTTTAGATTTAGTATCATTATATCATGAAATGGAGGAATATTATGAAAAAAACAGAAATTGTCTTTTTATTAGACAGAAGTGGTTCTATGTCAGGACTAGAAAGTGATACGATAGGGGGATATAATAGTTTCTTAGAACGACAAAGAAAATTAAAAGGAGAAGTAAAGATTACTACTGTATTATTTAATTCTACTTGTGAATTCTTACATGATAGAGTAGATATAAAAAAAGTAGAAAATTTAACAGAAAAAGATTATTATGTAGGTAGTACGACTGCTTTAAT
>CAZRIC010000122.1:0-4487 GCA_964600095.1 uncultured Muribaculaceae bacterium | reverse complement strand
AGACTAGTTTTACATTATTTTCTTTACAAAGTTTTACAATATCATCAAATGTATCTAGGTTTCTTTGAATAATTTCTCTTCTACCTTTAGAACCACTCATAGGATGAAATTCCTTAATTGGATCTACTTTATTAATAAACTTATATCCTTTATAAACATTAGACCAATTACTTTTTTTACCATAAGTAATAAATTTTTTCCAATTATCATGGTATTTAGCAATTGGAAAATAATATTTTAAAGAATCTAGTATTTTATTTTCTTCTTTCTTTTTGCTTGGATCTCTAAAAAGGACATTAGCCTCCATAAGAACCATCTTAGGTTGTTGACTTTCTATTCCAACTTTTAAAAAGTCATAAGTATCTGGTATTATTTGCGCTGCTGAAGCACAATCAAAAACAGTATAACCAAAATTTTTCCAAATTTCCATAGGAGATAAAGAGCTATAAACTAAACTATCACCAGCTGCTATAACATCAATAGTATTTTCTTCTTCTCCTAAAATCTCATAAGCAGCTACTTTATAAAATCCATATTTTCTGAAATTATTTCCAGGCAATAATAGAAGTGTAATTCCTTCAACCAAAAGAATTAAAATCACTCCAAAAATAATACTTTTCAAAAAGTTTCTCATACTATCACTCCTAGAAATCTGCGTAAATTGGATCTACTGGAATATATCCTGGTCCATACGCTCCAAATATAATAATTATTAAAATTAAAGCATAATAAATTAACCATCGAACGCAAATATTCTTTTTACTAATATTTTCTCTGATATTAACATTCTTTTCTCTCAATAGTCCTACTATAAAGATAACAATAAGAGCTAAGAAAACAACAAAGAAATCTTTTTTATCCATTCCTAATTTAAATAATTGACCATTAAAAATATTTGTAAGATGAAGTTGTGTAAACATTCTTTTTAACATTTCAAATCCTACTTTAAGAGTTGGAGCCCTAAAGAATAATTCCCCTATAAAGACAAAGAAAGTCATTTTTACAGATTGAAAAATTCTATAAACAATATTTTGACGATTGATTTTTAATTTTGTACAAATATTTTTGATAAATGGATCTATAATATTTCCACCTAAAATCAAAGTAAATTGATATAGACCATAAAATAAGAAAGTCCAACCTGCTCCATGCCATAATCCATTTAAAAACCAAACAGCAAATAAGGCAACTGCACCACTAATCAGTGCGCCCAAATGGTTTCCTAATCCCTTTCTTGCTTTCATTGTTAATTTTTTCATAGGCTTTGATAAGGAAACAGGATAAAAAATATAGTCTTTAAACCAAGCACCTAAACTAATATGCCATCTTGTCCAAAACTCAGATATATTTTTAGCGAAAAATGGTTGTCTAAAATTCTCTGGTATTTTTACATTGAAAATTTCCCCACTACCAATAACAACATCCATTGTTCCAGAAAATTCCATATAAAGCAATAATGTATAAAAAGCTATTCCAAAAAAGATGATAAATCCATCATAACTTTGATAATTAGTAAATATCTTTTCCACTACTACATTTAATCTATCTGCAACAACAAGCTTCTTAAAAAGGCCAAAAAGAATTCTCTGATAACCAAAACAAAAATTTCTGAAGTTTACCTTTACACGTTCATACAAAGCTTGAGCAGTTTGACTATATCTAGCAATTGGTCCTTCCATAATTTGTGGAAAGAATGATAAGTATAAAGAAACTCTCAAAATATTTTTATCTGCTTCTATCTTTTCTTGATAAACATCAATTACGTACGATAAAGCTTGTAAAGTATAATAAGAAATTCCAATAGGTGCGATAAACTTAAATACTTTTATTCTCCATCCAACATGCATACAATTTAATAAAAAATTAGTATTTAAAGTAAAGAATTTCAAGTATTTAAAAGCAAATAAGAAAGTAATATTGAATAATATTACTAAAATTAATATTAATTTTTTTCTTTTCTTATATTTATTTTTTATTTCTTTCTTTGCTTCTTTCTCAGCTGTTTCTAGTATCTTATCTCGTTTCCTATCAACCCTAGCCATCCATCTAGTGCCTACATAAACAGATAAAATAGATAATAGTAAAAAGCCAATCAAAAATTTACTAATCATAAAAAAGAAGACAAAGCTTGCCAATAATAATACGGCAGGTCTAATCTTTTTTGGCATTATATTATAAACGATAACAACGATTGGTAAGAAAAGAAAAATATAAGTAAGATCAAAGTAATTCATCATAAACCTCTATTCTTCTTTTAATCTCTCAATCATTTCATATATTTTTTTTGCAGAATTAAAGTTTGCTGGAATAATCTCTACAGTTGGGATTTCTACATCAAACTCTTCTTCTATTTCAGCAACTAAAGATAAGATTGTTAAAGAATCTAAATATCTTCCATCAATTAAATTTTCTGTCGTTAAATAATCAACATCTGGTTGTAAACTTTCTAATATTTCAATTAATTTTTCCATTTAAAACACACTCCTACTGATAGTTAGGGAAATTTATCTCACTCGTTTTTATTCTATCCCTAACAACTTTAATTTTTTTATTTCTACTACATATTAATACTTTTGGTAAATCTCTACTTAGGAATAGAGAAATTCCTTCTGTTGATGAATAAGCACCAACATTTTTAAATAGGAAAACATCTCCTAATTCCAACTTTGGTACACTAATATTTTTTACTAATATATCATTAATCGTACATAAAGACCCATATAAATTATAAGTCTGTAGTTCTCCATCCCTCTTTGGAATGACATCAAAGAAAGGAATTCTCATAGCCATTGTTTGACCATAATAAACAAGCTGGTGAATTCCTCCATCTACTAATGTAAAATTACCATTTTTATTGGTTTTCATATCTACTACTTTAGTAAGATAAGTACCACAACTAGCAGCAATACTACGACCAATTTCCAAAGAAATCATTTTTCCTTCAATTTTACGAAGAGCAAGATTCATTTCTTCTAAAAATTCATCTTCATCAAATTCATCATCTTGAAAATAGAAAACTGGTAAACCTGGTCCAAATTCTACTTCAGAAAGAGTAATTCTTTCCTCTTCTTCTATTCTTCGAATAAATTCGATTAAATAATCTATTTCTCTATTGATCTTCTTAATAGAATGTTTTTGAGTACCAGAAAAATATTCTATTCCATCTATTGTTATTCGTTCATTCTTATCTGCAAGAATTTCTTTAAATTCTTCTTCATTAACTCCAAACTGATTTCCAGAAGTTAAACGAATCAAAGCATGAATATTTCTATGATATTTATTTGTTAATTTCTTTAATAATTTATACTGTTCTTTAGACTCTATGGTATATTTTCCAATATCATCATAATTAGAAATCATATTCTCAATAGTTTCTTGATCTTTGTATACTCCAGAAATAACCATCTTTTTTCGATTAATTTGAAGATTATTACAAATCGAAAATTCTCCTGGAGAACAAATTTCATATCGATCTACATCATTTTCTAATTCTTTAGCAATAAAAGTATTTGCTTTAACCGCATAAACCATATGAATAGAACTATCGAATTTACTCTTTAAATAGTTTACACGATTAATCAGAGTTTCTATATCATAAAGGTATGTTGGTGTCCCATGTTCTAAAATAATTTTCTCATAATCCATTACTTTTTCACATCCTTTAATTCCATCAACTTTTTGCGATCTATTTTTCCATTTTTAGTCATTGGGAATTCTTCCATTTGAACTAATACAGTTGGAATCATATAGGCAGGTAAAACACTCCGTAATTTTGCATGTAAATCTTTTTTAGAAATATCACCAATATAAAATCCATATACCTTTGACTTTTCTTCATCAAAAATAGTACAGCTTCTAATAACTTCTTCATAGTCCATAATCGCTTTATCTATTTCTTCTAACTCAATACGATGTCCTAAATATTTAATTTGGAAATCCTTTCTTCCATTAAATACTAATTCTTTTTCTTCATTATAATAAGCTAAATCTCCTGTTCGATAAATATATTCTATGTAATTCTTAACATCAGGATTTTGAACAAAATGTTTATTAGTCTGTTCTGGATTATTGTAATAACCGAGCGCTAAAGAAGTACCAGCAACACATAACTCCCCTACTTTATTAGCCTCATGAACTTCTTTATCGTTATCATCCAAAAGAATTACACGTTCATTTGGAAAAGCTTTTCCAATAGGAATTTTATCTTCATAAGTTCTATTTCGATCAATAATATGATAAGTACAATTACAAGTGATCTCTGTTGGTCCATAAATATTGACAAACATTGTATTTGGTAAATGATCCATCCACTGTTTTAGATGTTTTAATGGCATTACTTCCCCACTAAAAATAATCTTATCAACAGTAGTTGGTACTTTATAATCCAATCCATGAAAAGTTGTAATTAAACATAAAGCAGATACTGCCCATGTCATTGTAGTTATTTCATTATCACATAAATAATCTAATAATGCTGATGGATTTGA
>CAZRIC010000121.1:0-4490 GCA_964600095.1 uncultured Muribaculaceae bacterium | reverse complement strand
CAATACTTTGTTGATGAGTAGTTAAATAATTTTCTAACCCAGTCTGATTCCTATACTGAATGACAACATACGGTCTTTTCAAAGTATAAGCACTAGAAGTGTCACTAGAAATAAAAGATACATCATTTCTCCCACTTACCTTTTTTTCTACATGTTCTTTTAATAAAAGACCATAGTTATTACCACTAACATACCAATTTTTTACTAAACTAGTAATATTTGCTGTATTTTCTTTATTCGCATTTTTCGTATCGTAAGAATATTTTATGTAATCGACAATCTCTTTATTATAAGAGTCTTTCATATTATTCCAAAAGGCATTAGACTCATTCCAATCTTTTGTAAGCGCATGAATATCTATTTGAATATTCCCACTTGGTGGATTCCAAGAATCTGTATCCTGATAATTAAATAAATGAAGTTGTGCATCAATAATTTGATCCCCACTTGTTAATTTTGGTAATGAAAACTTAATAAGACTTCTAAAAGGATTACGATTAGTATTAATATCACTATAAGATGTACTTCCTACTCTTAAAATATGAGCATTTCCTTTTCCTGTATTAGAAGCATCATTCGGATAGATATAAGTATCTACAATCTGATCACGATTAAGATCGGTTGCTATAACAGGATCTATCGTTACAGGATAAACTCTATCCTCTTCTTCCAACCATTTAGAATCGGCTTCTAAAGTTACTTCATAACCACCAGTGACTTTTCTATAAGAAAAGATTAAATCAGAACTAAATTCTAAATTAGAATCATACATTACAGGAGCAGTAATATAAAAAATCTCTTTTTTATTACTGTCTAGTAAAACTAATTCATTTTCTTTTTTCTTTTTTAATTCTAAATCTGTTGATAAAAAATAAGTAAATTTATTTTTTAAAGATTCTTTATTATGAATAATAATATTCTCTTCAATTCTATTAGATACTACTTCATATTCTAACTCTATATTTTCTAATACACCTTGATAAGTTATCTTAGATTCAATAGATGGGATTTTCTTAGACCATAAAGAATTAGATACTTTTCCACTTACATCTTTAATATCTAACATTTTCCATGAAAAATCATGATTTTGATAAGAGAATTCCACTTTACTATTTTCTTTTGAAAATTTAGATTTCATTTTATTATTTTTAGTTGTATAAGTAGAATCTTCCAATATTAAAGTATTATCAATATCTATTAATTCTCCATTTTCTTCATAATGTACATTCTCTGGATAAATAACGGCTTTCATACTACCGTCACTTAATAGATAATGTTTTTCATTAAGTGTCCTTTTTTCTTTGATTTCTCCTATTACTTCTACCTCTTCTGATAGCTTAGTTGTAAATTCAACAGTAGAAGAAATATCTTCACTTTTTAGTAAAGACGCTAAAACGACTACTGGACAAGCATTTATTAAGATAGATATTACCCATATATAAATAATTGCCTTTTTCCATACACTTCTCATACTACACTTCCCTACTTTCACCTTCATTATAGTAAATTCAAAATAGATGTCAATGGTTTGTGCTCGAAATGGCAAAAATCGTGTCTGAAATGGAAAAAATGCATTTAAAACAGAAAAAAGCACATTTGGGATTGTTGATTCACAAAAAAAGAAATGAATAATCATTTCTTTATGAGAGAACTTCTGTTACTTCTCCATTTACAGTATTAAATTTATAAGTGGCATAATCTTTTTCATCAGTTGCTGATTTCATAATATAAATATTAACAATTGTACCATCTATTTCAATTTTAAATGTTGGAATTTCAGCCGTCGTTCTACCTCTAAATCCATTGATATAAGTTGGGATATCTTTCGCTAAAACCTTTTCTCCACTATAATTTAGAATACGGAATACATTATCTTTTGCTACTAAAACATAGCTATTAATTGGAATAATAATATTATATCCTTCTTCAAATACTTTTTGACCATTTAAATCTAATAGATACCATAAGCCATCTTTTTTAGCAGATAAAGCATCATAATCATTAAAATAAATATCATCATATTCAAAATCTATTTTTACTTTTCCTTTATCTAAAGTAATTAATCCCCATTTACCATCTTTTGAAGCAGTAATAACATTCTTTTCATATGAATAATCGCTTACATCACCACCACCAAAAGAATAAGCAAGATCATCATATTCAAATGGAATGATAACTTCTCCTTTGGTATTAATAATACCTACTTTATCAGAAGAATTAGTAGCAATAAAGGCAACTGTTTTTTCATCACGATATAGATTTTCTAATCTTTTTAAATTATCTGTAACTTCTTTATCCTCTACAAAATCATATAAAAATATATGTTCATTATCTTGTAAAGCAATAATATGATCTTCTTTAGAAAAATATTGATATCTTCCTAAAGAATAAATAGAACATGTTCCAACACAAGTATAAGAACTAATTTCTTTCTCTCCATCATAGAAGACAATTCTATCTTCTCTTGCCTCATATCGATAATCTTTTATAACAGTAGGTACATTACTAGTATCTTGTTCTTTTTTCTCTTTCTTTTCAAAAGGTTTTAAATAAAGAACTAAAAAAACAATACCTGCTATTAATAAGATAACAACTAATATTCCTACTACTGTTTTCCACTTTTTAGTAGGAGTAATAAAATCCTCATCATTAGAAAATAGTTGTACTTCCTTTGTTAAATTATCTAGTAACATCGTATGAGTTGGCTTTTCTGTTTCATCTTCTAAAATGCCATCTCCTAAATCTTCTGTTTCCATTGCTTCTCTTTTAGCCTTATAATACTTCTCCCGACTAGTTTTAGGAGATTCTTCTTCGACTGACTCTTCTAATTCGGATTCTTCTTTTTCCATACACTAACCTCCTACTTCCCTACATCATACATATATACTAATTTCTCATAAATTCCTGGTTCTATCTTATTCAATAAATTAATCGTTAATTCTAATGATTTTTGATATTCCCCTTTTAAAAATAACTGTTCTGATAAATTTAGTTTTGTACTTAATCCATCATAACTACTACGATATCTATTTCCATAAACAAGCGCTGTTTCTGCAAAAGCTGCTACTTTTAACAAATCTTTTGTCTTCGTATAAAGCTTTAATACTAAATCGCGAGCTGTATCTACTCTCGTATTTAAAACACTAATTGTAATTGGTTTCTTATCCAATTCTTTTACAATCTCACGAATAGCACTCATAGCTTCTTTCAATTCTACGTAATAGCTCTGTGGTATATAAGGAAGATTATATTCTCTCATTTTTAGTTTAGATTCTTTTAAAACAACTTTAATTTCCTCTAATTGTTGCCGAGCTCTTACTTCATCATCTCTCATACTTCCAATAGCATCTAAAGAATTATCTAATTTATCCTCTATTTTAGAAAGAGAAAGGCCTAATTCTTCTAATTCTTTTAATAGTTTTGTATAAGCAAAACTAGTATTATTCATAGTATGATCTATTAATACTTTATAGTCCTCATTTACTTCTTTTAACTCTTCATGCAACTCTTTTAAAATCGTGATATCTTCGTCTGATAAATGATAAATATTTTTAATATCTTCTAACTGAGCAAAAATATCTTCTACGACAGAACTAATTTTTCCTAATTTATTACGGAACGCTACATTACTATCTTCATAAGTAGCACGTGCAGTCTTTTCTGCATCAAAGTCATTAAATAAAGATTCAAAATAATCTAAAAGTACCTTTAATTCAAATAAACTATCTTCCAAATTTAAATCTTTTGTCCGAACAATAATATCACTAATTTTCTTATTTGCTTCTTCTATATTATATTCTACATTTAAATAATCTAATGGATAACCTGCCTTAACCATCCAATTATATACTTCTTCTACTTCTGATATTTTCTTTGGAATAGCCGTATAAGCAAGAAGAACGATAGATGGAACTTCCTCTACTACAATCTCCATATGCTTTAATAAATCGTTGATAATTAAAACAATATCATTAATTTCTGTATATTCATTATTATCCATAATAGTTTCATAATCTTCAAAACGTTTAGAAATAACTTTAAATTGTTTTTGAACAACTTCCGTCATAGGTCCAAACTCAGATTTTGTCTGTTGAAATTGTTGATGTAATTTTCTAAATTTAATTTTAAACTCTGTAATAACTTCCCTACTACGTTCTTCACTAGATGTAAGTTCTTTTATCTCTCCTAATAGAAAATCAGAATTCGTTCTTACTTTATAAATTTCCATCTCTAACTTTGCTAACTTATAAAGTGTACTTTTATAGTTTTTTTGTGATAAAGAATATTCTGTCTCTAAAATCATATCCGTTAATTTTGGAATTTGATTATCCTTAATATTTTGAAGTCTCTCTGTCCATTCCTTATACATAACCTCTAATTTAGGGTTACTTAAAAAGCTCTCTACTTTAGCAAGTTCTGGAATAATTGGTGAAGAATCTAATTTATTCTTCTCTATTTCTAAATTCTCTAATTTTTTCTTAATTCGTTTT